>NZ_JBHVHQ010000015.1:0-31681 GCF_042800135.1 Streptomyces sp. NPDC057654
GTACGGGCAGCGGCCGCGTACCCGAACCGGCGTCTCGGCGCCGTCCCCCAGCGCCCGCGAGCAGCGCCGGGTCATCCGGCGGGCCTCGCTGCGTACGTGCTCGGCGAGGACCGGCTGCTGACCGACGCGGTCCAGCAGCCCGATGAGCCGGGTCAGCCGCTGTTCCACCGAGCCCTGCCGGGGCCGCGGTACGCGCAGCTTCTCGCAGACCGCCTCCTCCAGTTCCACCACTCCGTCGGTGATGTCCCGGATGGTGTCGGAGACGAAGAGCCGGATGGGAGCGGCGGGAGCCGACCCCTTGCGCCCGCCGCCCCGCACGGGGGAGGGGAGGGACGGGGACCTACGGCTCGGGGCGAGTTCCTGGCTCAACTCGGGGAACTGGCGCCGCAGGGCGCCGAGCCAGAAGGCGGCGTGTTCGGTGGGCTGGGTCATCACAATCCCGTGGGTGTCGGAGGGCGGAAGGGTACGGAAGGCGCGAGGGAGGCGAGCCGTCAGGGCACAGACCTGTCACGGCGCGAGGCCGTCGGGCCCCGCCACCTCCTTGCCGTTGCGCCACAGCCGACCGCCGCTGACGCCGTCGAACCAGTTGTCGTACGGCGCCACCGCCTCCAGGCAGCGCTGCCGCACCCGGCACACCGCGCAGGCGCGCAGCGCGGGCAGCGCGGCCTCCCGGCGCCGTGCGAAGACGGCGCGGTCCGGCAGACCGGAACAGGCGGCATCGCCGCGCCAGTCCTCCGGACCGCCGGATCTGGACCGGGACGAGGTGGCGGGCCGGGCGGAGGAGCCGGGGCCGCACAGGGATACGGGCTGGCAGACGGGCATGGCGGAAGTCCCCTTCAAGGCATGGAGGCAACGGAGGCAACGGAGGCAGGCAGCGAGGACGAAGGGCCGGACCGGACGGTCCGAGCGGCAGGAGGGAGGAGGGAGGAGGGAGAAGAGACACACCCCTTCGTTGCGGGTTCGCAATTAAACCCTAGGACGCTCCGCGCGCGCACGCAACAAATACGCGGCCGCCGACGCCGCTGCTTCGGATCCCGCCATCAAACCCACAGGGACAGAGCCATAGACTTGACAGAATGTCCGATCTGGTGTGGCGATTTGCGCGCGCGCAAGCCATCCTGGTTATTGCGTGCGCGAGCGGGCGGTAGGGCCGCTCGCGCGGAGGGAGAGCAGGCGATGGTCAAAAAGGGGTCTGACATGGAGCACTTCGCGTGCTGGGTCGAAGGCTTGCTGCGGGAGCACGGGTACGACATCGACAGTCCCCGAGGCGGCGGCAGATCGCAGCTGGCCGAGGACGCGGGGGTGCACCGGGCCGCGGTGACGCGCCTGCTGCAACGGCAGAGCCTGCCCGACCTGGAGACGATGCGGGCGCTGGCGCCGGTCCTCGGCGTCGGGCTGCGCGACATGCTCATCGAGTCCGGCAAGGTCGTCCCCGAGGACCTTCCGCTGCCGCCCCAGAGCACGGGGAGCACGGCCCCGGAGGCCGGCGCCGCCGGCAGCTCCCGGGTCAGCCCTCAGGAAGCCGCCGGTCTCCTGGGCGTCCCGGAGAGCCACCAGCGGCAGTTCGTCGAGATGACGGAGATGATCCTCACGGTCAGCGGCGCCCGCTCCGGCCACACCCGCGACACCGCCCTGGACCGCCTCGGCTGACGGCCCCGCCCCGCGACAACTCCACCGGGGCGCACACCGCGCCCCGGCCCCGGCCCGGCCTCCGGACCGACGGCGGCGAACGCGGCGATGGCGATGGCGCGCGAGTGCGAGGAGCCCGGCGAACTTGTCACCCCGGCATGGGAGGCCTTCGGGGGGGGACGCCTCAGGCCGACACCGTCTCCTGGGCCGTCGCCGGGGCAGATGACATATAACAGAAAAACTGAGGCGGCGTCAGAGCAAAATCTCCGCCGCCGCACCCGGGTCGCGGCGAGCTCACGACGGTGCCTCCAGGGCCCACTCGGCTCACCAGCCCGCGATCAAAGCTCCCTCCCTCACGATCACGATCAGGACTCACCTGACCGCGATCAGGGCTCAATCGCCCGCGATGCGATGGTCCCGTCGCCGACGCCTGATGGACGCCGCATAGGTGACCAGCGACACGCTGATGATCACGACGGTGGCCCAGAGCATCAGGGTGTCGGTGTCCGCCACCCGGGTCAGCGCGTAAGCGATGCCCGCAAGCACCACGCAGACCCCCAAGCCCTTGAGGGAGTTCATTGCTCTCCTTGGTTCTTCTCTGCGGTCGACTCCACAGTCGACGCGGTTAACGCGGCTAATACGTTTGCTGGGGCTGCCGAAGCTGCTGAAGCTGCTGAAGCTGCCGAGACCGTCGCGGTCGCTGAAGCTGCCGCAGTCGCCGAGATTGCTTCCGCGGTCATTTCCACGCGGAGACCCGGGTCACGTACGACTTCACGATGGACGAGACGAGCCAGTACGTCCGCACCACCGTGTAGACCAGCTCGGGTAGCAGCACCGCCTCGACGAGCATCGCCTTCCAGCCGAGGTTCCGTACGCGAAGGGCTGGATAGACGACCCAGAAGCCGAGCATCAGCAGAAGGAACACCGGGTAGTTGTCGAAGCCGCGCTGTGCGGTCCGTACGAGCTGGGACGAGCCCCACCCCAGGATGTAGGCGGCCCCGATGAGCCCCAGGATCATGGTGCTGATCGAGTGCCAGGTGAACTTGGTCCAGCCGCGGCGGCGCAGCGTGTCCACCGTGCCGCGGCTCCACCGTTCGCGCTGCTGGATCAGCTCGCGCAGCGTCGGCATGAGGTCGGTGTAGGCGATGCACAGCTGGTTGGCCGTGATCTTCCAGCCGGATTCCTTGAGCGCCAGCGTGGTCTCGTAGTCCTCGACCAGGTTGCGGTGGTCCTCCCAGAAGACCTGCCCGCGCCAGTCGAGGAGTCCTTGGAGCGCCTCGGTCCGGTAGAAGGAGCCGGCCCCGGACATGGTGTGCACGTCCTGGCGGTAGCGGATGTTGGCGGCCCTGCCGTACTCGATGATCTGCATGCCGAGCAGGAACCGCTGCCACGGGTTGCGCCACAGGCCGGTGCGGCCGAGGCAGGCGGCGCTGACGCCGCCCAACTCCGGGTCGGAGGCGAGGACGTTGCGGGCGCGTTCGATGAACTTGGGGTGCAGTTCGGTGTCGGCGTCCATGACCAGGACATGCCGCACCTTGCTCGGCAGCCGCCCCCCGACGGATTCCCTGAGCCATTGCAGACCGTAGTTGAGAGCACCGGCTTTTTTATGCGGGTTGTTCGGGAAATTCAGCACCACCGTGCGCGGCGTGGACTCATCGTCCGCGAACTGCCGCGCGAACTCCTCGGTGCGGTCGGTGGAGTTGTTGACCACCACGACGATCAGGTCGGGGCGCCGGCTCTGAGCGGCCAGCGTCTTGAGGGACATGAGGACACCGACTTCCTCATTACGCGCCGGAACGAGAATGACGGTGTCATAGACGGCCGTATCGCCCTGCTCGGCGTACGCCCCGCGTCCCCTGCGGTGCCGGCTGCCGACCGCTTCGGCAGGCTGGACCGGGGTACGCCCCTTGCGGCGTCGGCCACGCGTCGAGCGCGCGGCATTTTCCCGTGCGCGACGCGCAGTAGTGCCCGACAAGGTTCTCCCCCACTCAACTCAACTCACATGACCCATCATCTTGTGATGATCCTGTGAAAGCACAGCGAGAAGATAACCCAGGTATTTGAACGCCTACTTCCCGCTCGGGGCAGGCCGGCAGCACCCCGCAGGCGCACATTCGGCGAATTGCGACATCTCCGCCCGAACAAACGTCACAAACCGTACATGTCACCACACCAAGAAGAGATAAATAAGTGATCAAGATCACGCATCGTCACGAGGTCTCGACCTGGTTGACGATGAGATGTACCACCAAGACCCAATAAACGGTCTATACCTGGCTAATACCAGAACAATCGGACATAAACATACGCAACCTTGTTGCCTATATGTTCCCGTGGATCCTGGTTACGATGACGCGGAATGTGAGTCAGTCGTGACAGTCGTGAATGCGATGTGAAGGGCCAGCAGGTGGCACCGCTCCTCGCAGCACATCAAGGAGCTTCAATGGGTCGCCCTCGTCGCAGCCCCCGCCGCCGCGGGGGTGGCACGTTCAAAATTGTGCTTGTCATGGCCATAGTCATAGCCGCCGGCGCTGCGGCCTATGTCAAGTGGGGCCCCGGCGGAAGCAGCGATTCGGGGACCGGTGAACTCAAGGTCCGCTATCGCACCGGGGGGCCGACTGCCGCGGCGGCGGCCAAGCCCTGGCTGGAAGTCATCAACAATTCCAAGAAGACCGTCCCACTCAGCGACGTGACCCTTCGCTACTACTTCGCCGGGAATTCCGACGGGAATTCCGACGGGAACAGCGCCGGGAACGACTCCGCGAACGACGCCGCCTACGGCTTCAACTGCGTTCAGACCAGCCGGGGTTGCGGCAACATTACCCAGAAGCTGGGCACGCTGAGCGGCGGCGACGACGCCACCGCCACCCACTACGTCGAGGTCGGTTTCGGCGCGGGAGCGGGGGACCTGAAGCCCGGGGGGACCAGCGAGGGAATCGGCCTCCAGATCTACCGCCTGGACCACAAAAAGCTGAACCAGGCGAACGACCGCTCGTTCGACGCCAAGGTGACCCACTACGCGCCGTCGAAGCGGGTCACCGCCTACATCCGGGGTGCCCTGGCCTGGGGCGACGAACCGAGCGGCACCGCCGATACGGGCAAGAACCCGCCCTCATCCGCGGCCGCCGCCGCACCGCCCGCAGGCGTCATCTTCGACAACTTCCACTACACCGGCGCCGACGACCCCGCGTTCGCCGCCAACGGCTGGCAGGCCCGCAGCGACGGGGGCGGCCCCGGCATCCACAACACCTGGTCGGCCGACGGCATCACCTTCCCCGCCGAGCCAGGCGCCAAGGGCGGCCAGGTTCTCCAGCTCCGGGCCGCCACCGACGGCACGAAAAAGGGCACCAAGCAGTCCGAAATCCAGAGCGTCAAACCCGAGGTCTTCACCGGCACCATCGCCGCCCGCGTCTATTTCAGCGACAAGCCCGTAAAGGGCCCCAACGGCGACCACCTCAACGAGTCCTTCTTCACGATCTCGCCCGCCGACAAGTCGAACCATTACAGCGAGCTCGACTACGAATACATGCCGCACGGCGGATGGGGAGCACCCGGCCCCCGCCTCGACACCACGAGCTGGCGCAGCGGCAGCGGCAAGCCGGGAGACCGCACCACCCGGACCCAGCCGTTGCACCTCACGGGCTGGCACACCATGATGATCACCGCCATGCACGGGACGGTCACCTATTCCGTGGACGGCCACAAGCTCTTCAGCCACAAGGGCGTGTTCTTCCCGCGGGAACCCATGAGCGTCCACTTCAGTTCCTGGTTCATCGACCTGCCGTTCAAGGGCAGCCGCACCTGGGACATGCGCGTCAACTGGCTCTACTACCAGGCCGACCGCGCCGTCTCCCTCCCCGAGGTCGACAAGGCCGTCGACGGCTTCTACACCGCCGGCACCAACCACGTGAACACGGTGCGCAAGCACTGAGCCAACCCGCAAAAATGCCCTCTGAACCGCGTTCCCGCAGTTCAGAGGGCATTCATCATGTGGAGCCTAGGGGAGTCGAACCCAAAATCGTTACCTTCCTGACCTGCGCTGTCACCCAAAAAACGGCATAAAGAACCCCGTTTGCATCCTTCTGGCTCCTCCTCGATTCAGGCGGCGTGCTGACACGTCAGCACAAGACTCACTCACCGTCGCATTAATGAATCTGGCACCTCGCTCAGTCGCTCACGCCCCCGTGAATCAGAGTGACGAGCGATACACCAGCAGCCATGCTCATCCAATCCCCGATCGAGGCCGGAGTCGTCGCGCCTGCCACGTGTCCGGGTAGTTCTCACCCATGCTGATGCACCACGGGCTGCTCGCCGAACGGCGGCATCAACTACGCTGACGGCAGGTGTATGGCCTGTGTCCGTGATCCGGGATCAGGCCCCTGATCGCTTCTTGCGCAGCGCTTGGAGGAAGCCGTGACCGCCGAACTTCCCGACTGGATGATCCCGCCAAGGCCCAGCGGCTGGGAAGCCGACGATCTCGACCACCTCCCCCAAGCACCACGGCATACCGAACTGATCGACGGAGCACTCATCTTCATGATGTCGCCGCAGCGGTCCTGGCACTCCCGGCTCGTGGAGAACCTCACCTTCGCCCTGCGCCAGGGTGCACCCGAAGGTTTCGAGGTCGAGCGGGAGATGACCGTCCGCCTCGACCACAAGAGCCGCCCCGAACCCGACATCCTCGTCGCCACCACCTCCTACGACCCCAATCGCACCTGGTACGCACCCGAAGACGTCACTCTCGTCATCGAGGTCGTGTCGGAGGAATCAGCCGACCGAGACCGGTCCCTCAAACCGTTCAAGTACGCGCAGGCCAAGATCGCCCACTTCTGGCGCATCGAGGACGAGGCCGGAGCCCCAGCCGTCCACACCTACGAACTCGACACCATGACCAGCACCTACATCCCCACCGGCATCCACCGGGAACGGCTGAAAGCCTCCGTGCCCTTCCCCCTCAGCATCGAACTCGATGCACTTGTGCCCACAACCTGACCGTCTCCCGGCCTCGTGTGTGGCGTGTTGAATCCGCTTCGGGCGACACCGACCGCAGGATCCCGGCCACCTGCGGACTAGTTGTGGGCAGGCGGGATCGATCTGGTCCTGGTACGCGGATCGCCGATATCGCGACGACGTCGACGGCATCCTCCCTCGGGATGTGAGCCCGACGAAGCGCTGAGCCGGGAGAAGGCTGGAGTGCGCGGCAGGCCTGTCGCTCATCCGCTCCTGGCGAGGCGATTCAGGATGTCCCACCCCTTGTGCGTGATGCGGGGATCATCGTTGGGTGCAGGAGACTTGCCAAGGAGGTGTTCCCGGTTAAGTCTGGCGACCGCCTGACAGGTCTTCGGACCGTAGTGAGCGCTCCCGACAACGAGTTGATCGAGGTACCCGGCCTGTTTCAGATCGTCGAGGAGACCATGCCCCGCGTAGTAGATGAGAAGCGTGTCGGTCGCCTCGCGCGCGGCCTTCTGCACGGCCTTCGACACCTCAACGGTGGTGCTCGGATCAACCAGGGCGACGCAGCTCTCGGGGCGAAATGGCGCGTCAGTCGCACAGAGCAGCGCTTCCAATGCAAGCACGTTGGCCCGTACGGCCGGCAGATCATCCAGATGGGAGTAGCCGCTGGTACCGATGAGCACGGCCCGTGAACGCTCAGGGCAGGGCAGGTAGTCCACCGCTCGGCCGCGCCTATTCGCACCCGAGCTGTTCGAGAAGCACCTGCGCCTCTTCCAACGAGTTGGTGTTGATCTCAATGCTTGTTCCGTTGGGCCGGCAGACCGTGAGAATGGGCTTCTGCGGTCGCGTGGCGCGCCAGCTCATGATGCTGACCGCCAATGAAGCGGCGTTGAAGGTCGAACCGAGCACAAGCGAGAGAACGTCGATCGCCGAACCCTGTGCTCCCGGTACCGACGGGCCCACCGCCCCTAACCTCATGGCCGCGAGGCGGCTCGTCCGCCGGTCCGATTGAAGCCAACTGTGCAGCGATCTCAACTCGGCTTCTGCCTGGAGATCATTCATGTTCTCAACACCAACCTGGACTTGCATAAGCCCCCTCTTCCATCACGGCGTTCATTGCGTCGGAAACGTCGTTCCCGACGCGATGGTTCCCGACGGAACCAGGTTCCAACTGCAGCAGGTGAGCGCAGCTTCCGTGATGGATGAAACGGGCGAGGCCACGGTCGTACACGGTGGCGTGGGCTCACCGGTCAGGGCGGTGGGCTCCACCGCGTGCTTCAGCGGGCGGGCAACGAACTCGCGGATGTCTTCTGTCCCCGCCCCGGTTCCCATACAGACCAGGACACAGCCTCAGCCCTCTCCGACCGAGCCCCAGAAGGCAGCAGACCGGCGGGCCTGGGATTCGCCAGGGGAGACTCAGCACCCGAAGCCTTACAAACACAAGCTCGGGCAGCCGCTCGTCAGCACCACCATGCAGACACGTCAGCACAGAAAATCAGGACAAAAACACCCCCCTGACTCTGTTTCTGCAGGTCAGAGGGGTGCAATCATGTGGAGCCTAGGGGAGTCGAACCCCTGACATCTGCCATGCAAAGACAGCGCTCTACCAACTGAGCTAAGGCCCCGTTCCCGACCAGGGTACCGGGTACCGGACGTCATTCCCGACCGGGTATCGCTCGCGCGTACCGCGCTCCGTAGGATGCACCGCAAGATTCGCGGCAGCGAAGCGAAGGGGAGAGCGAGATGGACGCAGCACAGCAGGAAGCCACCGCCCGCGCACGAGAGCTACAGCGAAGCTGGTATGGGGAGCCGCTC
Organism: Streptomyces sp. NPDC057654; assembly: GCF_042800135.1. Taxonomy (NCBI): domain Bacteria; kingdom Bacillati; phylum Actinomycetota; class Actinomycetes; order Kitasatosporales; family Streptomycetaceae; genus Streptomyces; species Streptomyces sp. NPDC057654. The sequence continues at coordinate 8,398 of NZ_JBHVHQ010000015.1, forward strand.
GGGGCGCTCTTCCGCCGTCTCATCGACGATCTCGGTCTCAACCAGGCCCGCCTCGCCTCCGTACTCGGCCTCTCCGCCCCGATGCTGTCCCAGCTCATGAGCGGCCAGCGCGCGAAGATCGGCAACCCCGCTGTGGTCCAACGCGTTCAGGCGCTCCAGGAGTTGTCCAGCCAGGTCGCGGACGGCAGCGTCAGCGCCGCCGAGGCCGCGGACCGTATGGAGGAGGTCAAGAAGACCTCGGGCGGCTCCGTACTCAACACCACCCAGACCACCGCGAGCAGCGGCGCCCCGACCGTACGGCGCGTGGTGCGGGAGATCCAGTCGCTGCTGCGCTCCGTGGCCGCGGCCGGCGACATCATCGAGGCGGCGGACACCCTGAGCGCCTCCCACCCCGAGCTGTCCGAGTTCCTGCGGGTGTACGGCGCCGGGCGGACCGCGGAGGCGGTCGCGCACTACGAGGCGCACCAGAGCTGACGAGCGGAAACCGACCGGAAGTCGGCCGGAAGTCGGCCAGGAGCCGACCGGGAGCCAACCGGAATCTGACCGGGCCGACGTGGGGGTGGGCACAGCGCGATGGGTGAGGTCTTCGCCGGCCGGTACGAGCTGGTCGACCCGATCGGGCGCGGCGGCGTCGGCGCCGTCTGGCGCGCGTGGGACCAGCGGCGACGGCGTTACGTGGCAGCGAAGGTGCTTCAGCAGAGCGACGCGCACACCCTGCTGAGATTCGTACGGGAACAGGCGCTGCGGATCGACCATCCGCATGTACTGGCGCCGATGAGCTGGGCGGCCGACGACGACAAGGTGCTGTTCACCATGGACGTGGTGCGCGGCGGCTCGCTGTCCCATCTCATCGGGGACTACGGCCCGTTGCCCCCCGTCTTCGTGTGCACGCTGCTCGACCAGCTGCTGTCCGGGCTGACGGCCGTCCACGACGAGGGCGTCGTGCACCGCGACATCAAGCCCGCCAACATCCTGCTGGAGGCGACCGGCACCCGCCGTCCGCACCTGCGGCTCTCCGACTTCGGCATCGCGATGCGCAAGGGCGAACCGCGCCTGACGGACACCAACTTCGTCATGGGCACGCCCGGTTACTTCGCGCCGGAGCAGATGCTGGGCGAGGAACCCGACTTCCCCGCCGACCTCTTCGCCGTCGGCCTCGTCGCCCTCTACCTGCTCACCGGCCGCAAACCGGACGCAGAGGCCCTCGTACAGCTCTTCCTCGACCACGGCATACCGAGCGCCCCGGAAGAGGTGCCGGAACCGCTGTGGCAGGTCATAGCGAATCTGCTGCAACCGGACCCGTACATCCGGTTCCGTACGGCCACGGGCGCGCGGAAGGCGCTGACCGCGGCGGTGGAACTGCTGCCGGAACCCGGCTTCGACGACGAACTGATCGAGGTCTTCGACCAGCTCGGCCCGCTGCCCGAGGGGTTCGGCCCGCACGGGCCCGAACGGCCGACGGCGCAGGGAGGACCGACGGCACAGCCAGGGGCAGCGGCGAAGGGAATGGCAGCGGCGAGGCAGGCGAACGACACCACACCGTCGCCGCAGACGCCCCCCTCGCCCCAACACCCGCCCCACCACACCCCCCAGACTCCCCAAGCTCCCCTGCCGCCCGCCTATCCCCCCACGCCCCCGTACCCCTCGTCACGCCCCGCCGCGCCCTACCGTCACGCCGCCGCCCGCAAACGCCGACCGGGACCGCCCCCGAAGGTCGCGATCCCGGTCGTGATCGTGGCGCTGATCTGCCTGGCCGTGGGCATCTGGGCGCTCTCCGTCAGCTGATTCACATCAGCAATGATTCAATTCACGAGAGCAAATACCTCGTGGGTCCCATGGGGCGGAACCCGCGGAGCGACCACTGAACACCCTCCCCCGACAACGAAAACGGGGCCCCGACCGCCTCAGCGATCAGGGCCCCGTCCGGGGTAGTCGTCTCACACACCCGAACCTGCGGGCACGGAGTCGGTCGCCTCCGTCCACAGATCCTGCTCGGCGCGATCCGCCTGGATCTGGCGGTACACGAGGAGACCGCCGATGGCGGCCAGGGCGACCAGGAGAAGCTTCTTCACCGCGCGACCTCGTCTTTCATTGACGTAGGGGACCTTCTGGTGGCCGATGATACACACCACCCGATATCGATCGGTGACCTGCGTCCTCCATCCGTCCTTCGTCAACTGCGCACCCGTACAAAATGAATCGACCGGACCGCAGAATCCCCGTACGGGATGCTCGGCACGGCACGGGCGACAGGCCGCGAACCTGCGGCCTCCCCTTATCGAGGGGCGATCGAACGGTCGCAAATGAAAATGCACATGCCACAGCACCCAATACCCAAAATTTGCTGAAGCTCAGCCCGCCCCGCCCCACCCGGCTACCGAAAGCCACTAATCCCCGACAGCGAGTATGCGGCCGACGCTCCGGGCGAACCGCTCCCGCTCGGCAGCCGACAGCCCGCCGGTCAACGCCTCAAGACGACGGGCGACGTCGGCCCGGAAAGCGGCCTCGGTCTCCCTCCCCTTGTCGGTCAGCTCGACACGGGCGGCGCGCCGGTCCCCGGGCACCGCCACCCGCCGCACCAGGCCGCGCCGCTCGGCCCGGTCCACCAGCCCGGTCACGCTGGCCCGCTCGACATCGAGCAGAGCGGCCAGCTCGGTCATGGCCGGGCTCCGCCCCTCCAGCACGCCCAGCAGGCGGGCCTGCCCCGGCAGCGCCCCGTGCTCGGCACACGCCTGCTCGACGACGGCCTGTACCCGGAAGGACAGCTGCACCAGCGCATCCGTCAGCGCCAGCCCCTCACCCATGCGTTCCTCCTCATCCACCCCACCCCCGACGTCACACCGGAAACGGCCATCCTCCACCCCGGCCGAAGCGGAAACCGCCTGTACCGAAAAATCACTTTGCCGACTCCGTGACACCCAGCCAGGGAGAGGCCACCGCGCAACGCGTCTCCCGGTGCACAGGTGATCGTTACTCCGCCTCCCAAGAGGGCACCACGGTGAGAGCGCCTGCTGGGCGGGGTGGTATTCGGCGTGGGCGGGTACGGGTTTCGTCTCGGACCCTGCGGGTCCAGAGCGCCGGCGGCGGGAGTGGGGCGGCTGTCGGTGCGCTGCCTGCCGCTTGGCAGGCAGCCAAGGTCAAGGCCGGCCACGCACCCTGGCAGACACCCGAGGCAACCACCGAACCCCAGCCGCCGCCCCATCCACCCCACCCAAGCCAAAGGGCCCCAGTCGCAATGACTGGGGCCCTTTCACGCGGTGGGGCTAACAGGACTTGAACCTGTGGCCTCTTCCTTATCAGGGAAGCGCTCTAACCGTCTGAGCTATAGCCCCGCGCTGCACCGAAAGATTAGCGCACCCAGGGCCAAGTCCCAAAATCGATAACCGCTGCCCCACCCACGGCCTGCTCCGGCCCTACTCGTCCTCGGCGAGCGTGAGCTCCACGCCCCCCACGAACCCGGCCGACAGGTTGTAGATGAAGGCCCCCAGCGTCGCCAGCGCCGTCGCCAGGACCACATCGATCACCGCGATGATCGACGTGAACAGCAGCACGCGCGGCAGCGACAGGAACGACTGGAGGTCGAAGCCGCCGCCGTTGTTGGCGTCCGTCGCCTCGCTGATCGTCCCGCCGACCGTGGAGAAGACGCCCATGGCGTCCATGACCATCCACAGCACCGACGCCGCCACGATCGTGCACACGCCCAGCGCGATCGAGAGCAGGAAACTGACCTTCATCACCGACCACGGGTCGGCTTTCGCCACCCGCAGCCGGGCCTTGCGCGTACGCGGTTCCGTATGAATTCCGGTCCTCGGCTTCCGTACGCCGTGCTGTTCCGATCCGCCCGCGGCGCCACCACCCGTACCGCCTCCGGCACCACCGCCTGTACGCTCCGCCGGCGGCGCGTACGCCTGCGGCGGGTGGTACGGCTGCGCGGGCTGCTGCTGCCCCCGACGCTCGCCGGGCAGCGGCCCCGACGCATACGCGTCGTACGGCTGCGACCCTCGGGTGTCCGTCACGGTTCCCCCCTGGGAGTCTGCGGCAGCACCCCGGGCGCCGGCCGTATCGGTCGCGGGCCCGCCAGGCTTTCGCCCCTTGGCACCCGCGCCGCCCGCCGCGGCGCCCGTGGCTCCACTCAAGACTTACTCCTCGGTCTCCTCGGCCGAAGGCGCTTCGCCCTCGGCCGCCTCGGGCCCGTCATCCGCGGCTGCGTCGGCCAACTCGACGACCTCTTCAGCCTCGCGACCGGCCTCGGCGTTCCTGGCGATACCCACAACGGCATCGCGCTTACCCAGGTTGATCAGTTGAACGCCCATGGTGTCACGGCCCGTCTCCCTGACCTCGCTGACCCGCGTACGGATCACGCCGCCGCTCAGCGTGATGGCGAGGATCTCATCGCTCTCCTCCACCACCAGTGCGCCGACCAGCGATCCGCGGTCCTCCACGATCTTGGCGGCCTTGATGCCCAGACCACCTCGACCCTGTACGCGGTACTCATCGACATTCGTGCGCTTCGCGTACCCACCATCCGTAGCGGTGAAGACGAACGTACCGGCACGCACGACATTCATCGAGAGGAGCTCGTCCCCCTCCCTGAAACTCATCCCCTTGACACCCGAAGTGGCGCGCCCCATGGGACGCAGAGCCTCGTCCGTGGCGGTGAACCGGATCGACTGCGCCTTCTTGCTGATGAGAAGTAGATCATCTTCGGAGGAGACCAACTCCGCACCGATCAGCTCGTCCTCGGTCCCGTCCTCCGCCTCCCGGAGGTTGATCGCGATGACACCACCCGAACGCGGGGAATCGTAGTCCTTGAGCGAAGTCTTCTTCACCAGGCCCGACTTCGTCGCCAGCACCAGGTACGGAACGGCCTCGTAGTTCCGGATCGCCAGGATCTGCGCGATCTGCTCGTCCGGCTGGAAGGCGAGCAGGTTGGCCACGTGCTGGCCCCGCGCGTCCCGGCCGGCGTCCGGCAGCTCGTACGCCTTCGCCCGGTACACCCGGCCCTTGTTGGTGAAGAACAGCAGCCAGTGGTGGGTCGTGGAGACGAAGAAGTGGTCGACGATGTCGTCCTGCTTCAGCTTCGTGCCCCGTACGCCCTTGCCGCCGCGCTTCTGCGAACGGTAGTCCTCGCTCTTGGTCCGCTTGACGTAGCCGCCCTTGGTGATGGTGACGACGATGTCCTCCTCGGCGATCAGGTCCTCGATGGACATGTCGCCGTCGAAGGGCACCAGCTTCGAGCGCCGGTCGTCGCCGAACTTGTCGACGATCGCCTGGAGCTCCTCGCTGATGATCTGCCGCTGCCGCTCGGGCGAGGCGAGGATCGCGTTGTACTCGTTGATCTTCGCCTGGAGTTCGTCGTGCTCGGCGGTGATCTTCCGGTGCTCCAGGGCGGCGAGGCGCCGCAGCTGCATCTCCAGGATCGCGTTGGCCTGGATCTCGTCGATCGTCAGCAGCCCCATCAGGCCCTCACGAGCGACGTCGACGGTCTCGCTGCGCCGGATCAGCGCGATGACCTCGTCGATGGCGTCCAGGGCCTTCAGCAGGCCGCGCAGGATGTGCGCGCGCTCCTCGGCCTTGCGCAGCCGGAAGCGCGTACGGCGGACGATGACCTCGACCTGGTGCGTGACCCAGTTGCGGATGAACGCGTCGATCGACAGCGTGCGCGGCACCCCGTCGACCAGCGCCAGCATGTTCGCGCCGAAGTTGGTCTGGAGGTCGGTGTGCTTGTACAGGTTGTTGAGCACGACCTTGGCGACGGCGTCCCGCTTGAGGACGACCACCAGCCGCTGGCCCGTGCGCGAGGAGGTCTCGTCCCGTACGTCCGCGATGCCGCCGACCCTGCCGTCCTTCACCAGGTCGGCGATCTTCTGCGCGAGGTTGTCGGGGTTCACCTGGTACGGCAGCTCGGTGACCACCAGGCACTGCCGGTTCTGGATCTCCTCGACCGCCACGACCGCGCGCATCGTGATCGAGCCGCGGCCGGTGCGGTACGCCTCCTCGATGCCCTTGCGGCCCACCACCAGCGCGCCGGTCGGGAAGTCCGGGCCCTTGATGCGGTCGATGAGCGCTTCGAGCAGTTCCTCCGGGGACGCCTCCGGATTCGCCAGATACCACTGGGCGCCCTCCGCGACCTCGCGGAGATTGTGCGGCGGGATATTGGTCGCCATACCGACCGCGATGCCCGCCGAACCGTTGATCAGCAGATTCGGGAACCGCGCCGGAAGTACGGTCGGCTCCTGATTGCGGCCGTCGTAGTTGTCCTGGAATTCGACGGTCTCCTCGTCGATGTCCCGGAGCATCTCCATGGCCAGCGGCATCATCTTGCACTCGGTGTACCGCATGGCGGCGGCCGGGTCATTGCCCGGGGAACCGAAGTTGCCGTTGGAATCCACCAGCGGCATCCGCATCGACCAGTGCTGCGCCAGGCGGACCAGCGCGTCATAGATCGAGGAGTCGCCGTGCGGGTGGTACGTGCCCATCACGTCGCCGACGACGCGCGCGCACTTGTAGAAGCCCTTCTCGGGCCGGTAACCGCCGTCGTACATCGCGTACAGAACGCGCCGGTGCACGGGCTTGAGGCCATCCCGCACATCGGGCAGCGCACGCGAGACGATCACGCTCATCGCGTAGTCGAGATACGAGCGCTGCATCTCCGTTTCGAGCCCGACGGGCTCGACGCGCATTCCCACGCCTTCCACGGCGGCGGGCTCTCCCTCCGGGGTCACGGAACCCACGGGAGTATCAGGTGTCTCGTCGGCCATTGCTGTTCAAAGTCCTTTCGAGCTGCGGCTGGAAAATCCCGGGGCGATCACCGGGGATTTGCCGACAGGGCTCAGATGTCGAGGAAACGGACGTCCTTGGCATTGCGCTGGATGAACGAGCGCCGAGCCTCGACGTCCTCGCCCATGAGCACCGAGAACAGGTCGTCCGCCTGCGCCGCGTCGTCCAGGGTGACCTGGCCCAGCACGCGGTGGTCGACGTCCATGGTGGTGATGCGCAGCTCCTCGGCGTTCATCTCGCCGAGGCCCTTGAAGCGCTGGACCGAATCGTCCTTGATCCGCTTCCCGTTCTCCCGGCCGAGCTGGATCAGCGCGTCCCGCTCGCGGTCGGAATACGCGTACTCGAAGTCGTCCCGACCCCACTTGATCTTGTAGAGCGGGGGACGCGAGAGATAGACGTGACCCGCCTCGACCAGCGGCCGCATAAAGCGGAAGAGGAAGGTGAGCAGCAGGGTGTTGATGTGCTGACCGTCGACGTCGGCGTCCGCCATCAGAATGATCTTGTGATAGCGGAGCTTCTCGATGTCGAAGTCCTCGTGCACACCGGTGCCGAACGCCGAGATCAGCGCCTGGACCTCGGTGTTCTGGAGGATCTTGTCGACCCTGGCCTTCTCCACATTGAGGATCTTTCCCCGGATCGGGAGAATCGCCTGGTACTGCGGATTACGGCCCGACTTCGCCGAGCCGCCGGCCGAGTCGCCCTCGACGATGAAGATCTCGCACTTCGTCGGATCATTCGACTGGCAGTCGCTCAGCTTGCCCGGCAGGGACGCGCTCTCCAGCAGCCCCTTGCGCCGTGTGAGATCCCGCGCCTTTCGCGCCGCGACGCGCGCCGTGGCCGCCGTGATCGCCTTGCGGATGATGTCCGCGGCCTCATTGGGATTACGGTCGAACCAGTCCGTCAGGTGCTCGTGCACCACCCGCTGCACAAAGGTCTTCGCCTCCGTGTTGCCCAGCTTCGTCTTCGTCTGGCCCTCGAACTGCGGCTCGCCGAGTTTGATCGAGATGATCGCCGTCAGACCCTCGCGGATGTCCTCGCCGGTGAGGTTGTCATCCTTGTCCCGAAGGAACTTCTTCTCCCGCGCGTAACGGTTGACCAGCCCGGTCATCGCCGCCCGGAAACCCTCTTCGTGCGTACCGCCCTCGTGTGTGTGGATCGTGTTCGCGAAGCTGTACACACCCTCGCTGAACTGGCTGTTCCACTGCATCGCGACCTCAAGGGAGAGCATCCGCTCCTTGTCCTCGGCCTCGATGTCGATCACCGTCGGGTGAATCAGCTCACCCTTGCGGGAATTCAGGTACTTCACGAAGTCGACGATGCCGCCCTCGTAGTGGTACCGGACCGAAAGCGGCTTGCCCTCCTCGTCGACGTGATCGGCGCGCTCGTCCGTCAGCGAGATGTTCAGTCCCTTGTTCAGGAACGCCATCTCCTGGAAACGCCGCGCCAGCGTCTCGAAGGAGTACTCCGTGGTCTCGAAGATGTCGCCGTCGGCCCAGAAGGTGACGCTCGTGCCCGTCTCCGCCGTCTCCTCGTTGCGCTGGAGCGGAGCCGTCGGCGTGCCGAGCTTGTAGTCCTGCGTCCAGCGGTAGCCGTCCGTCTTCACCTCGACCGACACCTTGGTCGACAGCGCGTTGACGACCGACACGCCGACGCCGTGCAGACCGCCGGAGACGGCGTAGCCGCCGCCGCCGAACTTGCCGCCCGCGTGCAGCACCGTCAGCACGACCTCGACGGCCGGCTTGCCCTCGGAGGGGACGATGCCCACCGGGATGCCGCGGCCGTTGTCGATCACGCGCACGCCGCCGTCCGGCAGGATCGTGACGTCGATCGTGTCCGCGTGGCCGGCCATGGCCTCGTCGACGGAGTTGTCGACGACCTCCTGCACCAGGTGGTGCAGGCCCCGCTCACCGGTCGAGCCGATGTACATACCGGGACGCTTGCGGACCGCGTCCAGACCCTCAAGGACCGTGATCGCACTGGCGTCGTACGACGGCTCGCCGTCGACGGCGCCCGAAGGAGGCCCTTCTGTCTGGGGAGCGGTGATGTTCTCGTTGGGGTTGCCGGAATCGGCCACGAAGCGCCCTTTCTGGCACAGCACAAGCCGTCGTTCCCTGCTTGCGGCGGGGATTCCCCATTCCGGGGCAGGCAGGAGCGGCTGCGTCGTTCGACATGTTCCGCGAGTCGGCGGGATTGCTACCAGTCTACCGGTAGCGCTGACATGAATGGGGGTTTGGCGGTACCTGAGTCCTCATGTGCCGCCCTGAGCCGCCAACCGCCGACTCCCTATATGTGACCCAGGCCCTCAAGCGGCTCACAGCGGCACTCAGCGCTTTGAGCTGTCAACCGCCCGCTACCGTGAGCGGAGTCTCAGCCCCCGCCCCGGCCTCACCCGTACGTATCGCCCGGACCGCGGCTCCCCGGCGCCCGCAGCGGCCCATACCGCCGACCAGGGCCGCCGGGCCCCGACACCTTGATCATCCGGACCGTGCCCTGCCCCAGATCGGCGTTCAGCCGGGCCACCAACTGCGGTGCCAGCAAACGGAGTTGAGTCGCCCAGGCGGTCGAGTCGCACAGCACCGTCAGCACCCGCGCATCCTCGTCGTACCGCTGCGGCTCGCAGTGCTGCGCCACCTCCGGACCCACCATCTGCGACCAGCGCCCCATCACACCGCCCACCGCGGCCGGCGCCTCCCAGCCACGCTCAGTGATCAGACGGTTGATCGCCGCGCCCAGCGGCAGCGGATCACGGCCGTCCGCACGCGCGCCGGAGCGCACGCCCCCACGCCGGGCCTGCCGCTTCTGCTGCACCGCGTCGCCCCGCGCCCGCGCCTGCTCCTTCGCCGCGCGCAGCGCCACCCGCGCCAGATCCACCCCGGACGGCTCCGGCGCTCCTGAAGACTGCCCGCCGGCCGACGGCTGACCCGAGGAGGGGGACGACGAGCCCGACGGCGTACGGGGCTGGGACGGCGTACGGGGCTGCGAAGAGGACCCCCGCGGCTGCTCGCTCATACGCGCTCGACCACGCCCTCCGACACCGCGAACCGCGCCCCCGTCAGCACACCCGGCACATCGTCGCCCACCGCCGCCGTCACCAGCACCTGCTCGCCCGGCGCGACCAGCTCCGCCAGCCGCTCCCGCCGGCGCACGTCCAGCTCCGCGAAGACGTCGTCCAGCACCAGCACCGGCTCGCCGCCCTCGGCCCGCAGCAGTTCGTACGAGGCCAGCCGCAGCGCCAGCGCGTACGACCAGGACTCGCCGTGGCTCGCGTACCCCTTCGCGGGCAGCCGGCCCAGATTCAGCAGCAGATCGTCCCGGTGCGGGCCCACCAGCGTCACCCCGCGCTCGATCTCCTGCTTGCGCGCCCCCTCCAGCGCCGCGAGCAGCAGCTGGAACAGCTCCTCCCGGCCCGGCACGCCCGCCTCGCCAGGAGCCCCGGCAGGCGTCTCGGGAAGCGCCTCGCCCACCGAACCGCGGTACCCCAGCCCCACCGGACCACCGCCCGGCGCCAGTTGCTCGTACGCCTTGTCCGCCAGCGGCCGCAACGTCGCCACCAGGTCCAGCCGCGCCGCCAGCAGCTCCGCCGCCGCCCGCGCCAGATGCTGGTCCCACACGTCCAGCGTCGAAAGATCCAGCTGCCGCCCGCCGTGCCGCCGCGCCATCGCCGCGGTCTTCAGCAGCGTATTGCGCTGCTTGAGCACCCGGTCGTAGTCCGAACGCACCCCCGCCATCCGCGGCGACCGGGCCGTGATCAGCTCGTCCAGGAAGCGGCGCCGCTCACCCGGATCGCCCTTGACCAGCGCCAGATCCTCCGGCGCGAACAGCACCGTACGCACGATGCCCAGCACATCCCGCGGCCTGACCTGCGACGACCGGTTGATACGGGCACGGTTCGCGCGCCCCGGATTCAGCTCCAGCTCGACCAGCTGCTGCCGCTCACCCTGCACCACCTGGGCCCGGACGATCGCCCGCTCCGCCCCCATCCGCACCAGCGGCGCGTCGGAGGAGACCCGGTGGCTGCCGAGCGTCGCCAGATAGCCGACCGCCTCGACGAGATTGGTCTTCCCCTGCCCATTGGGCCCCACGAAAGCCGTCACGCCCGGATCGAGCGGAACCTCGACCCGGGCGTACGAGCGGAAGTCGGCCAGCGACAAATGCGATACGTGCATGGGTGCGCGCCGACCTCCCCCGGCTGCCTACTGCGGAGCTGAGCTGCTTACTTCTTGTTCTCGACGGCGTGGCCACCGAACTGGTTGCGCAGCGCGGCGATCATCTTCATCTGCGGGGAGTCGTCCTGCCGGGACGCGAACCGCGCGAACAGCGACGCCGTGATCGCCGGCAGCGGCACCGCGTTGTCGATCGCGGCCTCCACCGTCCAGCGGCCCTCGCCCGAGTCCGCCGCGAACCCGCGCAGCTTCTCCAGGTGCTCGTCGTCGTCGAGCGCGTTGACGGCCAGGTCGAGCAGCCAGGAACGGATGACCGTGCCCTCCTGCCAGCTGCGGAAGACCTCGCGGACGTCGGTGACGGAGTCGACCTTCTCCAGGAGCTCCCAGCCCTCGGCGTACGCCTGCATCATCGCGTACTCGATGCCGTTGTGGACCATCTTGGCGAAGTGCCCGGCCCCGACCTTGCCCGCGTGGACCGAGCCGAACTCGCCCTCCGGCTTGAGCGCGTCGAAGATCGGCTGCACCTTCGCGACATCCTCGGCGGCGCCGCCGTACATCAGCGCGTAGCCGTTCTCCAGCCCCCAGACGCCGCCCGAGACGCCGCAGTCGACGAAGCCGATGCCCTTGGCCGCCAGCTCCTCCGCGTGCTTCTCGTCGTCCGTCCAGCGGGAATTGCCGCCGTCCACGAGCACATCGCCGGGCGAGAGCAGCTCGGAGAGCTCGTCGACGGTGGACTGGGTCGCCGCGCCCGCGGGGACCATGACCCACACCACGCGCGGACCCTTGAGCGAGTCCACGAGCTCATTGAGGCTCTGGACATCCGCGAGGTCCGGATTGCGGTCGTATCCGATGACGGTGTGGCCTGCGCGGCGGATGCGCTCGCGCATGTTGCCGCCCATCTTGCCGAGACCGACGAGACCGAGCTCCATCAGTGATCCTCTATGCCGTAGTCGTTGCGATTCGTACCTGAGGCCGAGCCTACGCCCGTGGGTGCGTGCACACCTGTGGGCTCAGCCGCTCATCGGCCGACCGCGGCGGGGGCGGCCGGAGGGGGCCGGAGCAGGGGCGATGCCCCCGTCTCCGACCCGCCCACCCGTTGTCGCGGGCGTCAGCCGGACAGCCGCACCGGCATGATCAGGTACTTGTACGCCTCGTCCGCCTCGGCGTCCACGGCGGGCCGGCCGCTGAGCAGCGCAGGCTTCGTGGAGGTCGTGAAGGAGAGCTGGGCGACGGGCGAGTCGATCGCCGACAGGCCCTCCAGCAGGAAGCCCGGGTTGAAGGCGATCGAGATGTCGTCGCCGTCGAGCTGGGCGTCGACGCGCTCCACAGCCTGTGCGTCGTCGCTGGAGCCCGCCTCCAGGATCAGCACGCCCTGCTCGAAGCTGAGGCGCACCGGGGTGTTCCGCTCGGCCACCAGCGCCACACGCTTGACGGCCTCGACGAACGGCGCGGTCTCGATCACGGCGATGGAGTTGAACTCCGTCGGGAAGAGCGTGCGGTACTTCGGCAGGTCGCCCTCAAGCAGCCGGGTCGTCGTACGGCGGCCGGCGCCCTCGAAGCCGATCAGCCCCTCGCCGGCCCCCGAGCCGGACAGCGCCAGCGACACCGTGTCGCCGCCGCTGAGCGACTTGGCCGTGTCCAGGAGCGTCTTGGCGGGCACCAGGGCGACCGCGGAGATGTCCGGGGTCGCCGGCTTCCACATGAACTCGCGGACGGCGAAGCGGTAGCGGTCGGTGGAGGCCAGGGTGACGGTGTCGCCCTCGATCTCGATCCGCACACCGGTCAGCACGGGCAGCGTGTCGTCGCGGCCGGCGGCGATGGCGACCTGGGCGGCGGCCGCGGCGAAGACCTCACCGGGGACGGTGCCGGTGGCGGTCGGCATCTGCGGCAGCGCCGGGTACTCCTCCACAGGGAGTGTGTGGAGTGTGAACCGGGACGAGCCGCAGACGACGGTCACGCGTACACCGTCGGTGGAAATCTCCACGGGGCGGTTGGGCAGCGCCCGGCAGATGTCGGCCAGCAGCCTGCCGGAGACGAGAACCGTGCCGCCCTCTTCCACGTCCGCCTCGACGGAGACGCGGGCCGAGACCTCGTAGTCGAAGCCCGACAGGCTCAGTGCGCCCTCTTCGGCCTTCAGCAGCAGGCCCGCGAGGACGGGCACCGGCGGACGGGCCGGGAGGCTCTTGGCCGCCCAGGCCACTGCCTCCGCGAGTACATCGCGCTCCACCCGGATCTTCACCGGAAACCGCCTCCTGCTGTTGCTGGCTCGCCCTGCTGGCTTTCGTCGTCGGCTGATTTGCCGGAGACCAGTCTGACGCACGGCACCGACAGTCGGTGCGGCTCGGGGTCAAGTCGGGGCGGGAGGTGTCGGGCGGCCCGGAGCCGAGTTGTGCACAGGCCCCACTTCCAAGCGAGTTCCCAGCTACATCTAAGTGGTCGTAGTAGTAGGTCCTGTGGAAACCGTGGAAAACCCGTTTTACGCAGGTCAGAGAGCGTTTTTTGTCCACTGGTCCTGTGGGTGGAACCCGTGGATAAACCGGTGTCTCTGTGGACTGCCGAAAGTTCTGCACACCCGATGCACAGGGAGGGGGTACTTCTCCCCAGCGCCGTCCCCAGAAATACCCACGTTCCCCACAGCCCAACCAACCTCCTTGGTGTGACGCCTTTCACTCGCCACGGTGACCTCGGGTGTCGCGTTGCCGAACAGTGGACAGACGTGTGGAAAGGCTGTGCACAAGACGGGCGTCCCTGTGGGCGGCCGGTGGACGACGAACCGGCCCTCTTGTGCGCCCATCCTTCATCCACACCCTGTGGATGAGTGTTAGCCACAAATCCCCAAGCCTCTGACCTCCCCTGATACTGCATCAGCGGCAGGCCTTGTGGACGCAGTCTGGACAACTTCGCGGTCCCCAGGGTGTGGACGGGGGATTGTCCCCTCATCTGTGGAGAAGCGGACCCGGCCGACCCGGAATCGAACAGCCCCGGTGCCCGTACACAACCTGTGCGGCCCCTCCGGCGGCTCTCGCCGCCCCTCCACAGCCTCTGGAACGAGCCTCTGGAAAGCCTCTGGAACGACGAAAAGGCGCTCCAGGAGTGCTCCTGGAGCGCCTGAGCGCTTGCGGGTCAGCTGTTCTTGATGCGGTTCGTCAGCTCGGTCACCTGGTTGTAGATGGACCGACGCTCGGCCATCAGCGCCCGGATCTTGCGGTCCGCGTGCATCACCGTCGTATGGTCCCGGTTGCCGAACTGCGCGCCGATCTTCGGCAGCGACAGATCCGTGAGCTCCCGGCACAGATACATCGCGATCTGGCGCGCGGTGACCAGCACCCGGCTGCGCGAGGCCCCGCAGAGATCCTCGACGGTGTGCCCGAAGTAATCCGCGGTCGCCGCCATGATGGCGGGCGCGGTGATCTCCGGAGAGGCGTCCTCGCCGCCGGGGATCAGGTCCTTGAGCACGATCTCGGTCAGCCCGAGATCCACGGGCTGCCGGTTCAGGCTCGCGAACGCCGTCACTCTGATCAGCGCGCCCTCCAGCTCGCGGATGTTGCGCGAGATGCGGGAGGCGATGAACTCCAGCACCTCGGGGGGCGCGTTCAGCTGCTCCTGGACCGCCTTCTTACGGAGGATCGCGATCCGCGTCTCCAGCTCCGGCGGCTGCACATCGGTGGTCAGCCCCCACTCGAAGCGGTTGCGGAGCCGGTCCTCCAGGGTCACGAGCTGCTTGGGCGGCCGGTCCGAGGAGAGCACGATCTGCTTGTTGGCGTTGTGCAGCGTGTTGAAGGTGTGGAAGAACTCCTCCTGCGTCGACTCCTTGCTCGCGAGGAACTGGATGTCGTCGACCAGCAGGATGTCCACATCCCGATAGCGCTTGCGGAACGTGTCGCCCTTGCCGTCGCGGATCGAGTTGATGAACTCGTTGGTGAATTCCTCCGAGCTCACATAGCGCACCCGGGTGCCGGGGTAGAGGCTCCGCGCGTAGTGCCCGATGGCGTGCAGCAGGTGGGTCTTGCCGAGCCCCGACTCCCCGTAGATGAAGAGGGGGTTGTACGCCTTGGCCGGCGCCTCGGCGACCGCGACGGCCGCCGCGTGGGCGAAGCGGTTGGACGCACCGATGACGAAGGTGTCGAAGAGGTACTTCGGGTTGAGGCGCGCGTGGGGCTCGCCGGGGGCGGGCGCCGGAGCCGGCTGCGCCGCGAGCGGGCCGGGCGCGCCGGTCGGCGCGGGCAGAGCGCTCCCATTGCCGCCGCCGTGGTTCCCCTGCCCGCCGCCGCGCAGGCGTCCGGGCGGGCCGTCGTGGAGGTCGCGGCGCTGCTGCTGGTCGTACGGCAGGCGCTCGGGCGCCGCGGACCGGTAGTCCGAGGGCGGCTGCTGGTGCTCGTACTGCGCCTGCTCGTACTGGGAGGGCTCGTACGGCGACTGCTCGTATTGCTGCTCGTACTGCTGGGACGCGTGCTGCTGGCCGTGCTGACTGTGCTGGCCGTGCTGCGCGTACGGGTCGTTCTCCGGGAAGCCGCCCAGGCGCGGCTGCTGCCAGCCGTAGGTGTCGTGCGGGCGCGGCCAGGCGCCGGGGTCGGGGCGCTGCTGGTACTCGGGGTACGCGGGGCGCGCCGTCGGGAGCTGGTCGTCGGCGGGGGCCGGGCGTCCGTAGCCGTCGCGGCTGTCGTAGCCGTCGTACGCGTCGCGGGGCGGTTCCTCGTAGTGCTGCTGCTGCGGCCGTTCCTGGTGCTGCTGGTGCTGCGGCTGGTGCAGGGGGGCCGAGGGCTGGGGTGCGGGCGGCTCGCCGGCGGAGGAGTCGACGGTGATCGCGATCCGGATGGGGCGGCCGCACTCGCGGCTGAGGGTCTCGCTGACGATCGGCGCCAGGCGGCCTTCGAGTACGCCCTTGGCGAATTCGTTGGGCACGGCGAGCAGCGCGGTGTCGGCGACCAGCGCCAGCGGCTGGCAGCGGGTGATCCAGCGCTCGTCCTTGGCCTCGACCCCCTGGCCCCTCCCTTCGCCGAGGAGCTGTTCCAGTACGCGTGGCCACACTGCGGCAAGATCGGCGGGCAGGTCGGCCACAGGGCACGCTCTCTCAGTCACTGGGGGCACCCGGGTGTCCCACGAATGTGTGGTTCTCGGGACGGGCGGGAAGGATGCGGAGTTCAGCCAAGGTAGTCAGGCCGAGGTGCGGGGTTCAAGTCGTTGTCCACAGGGGTGTGCACAAATGTGCCACGGGGGACGGCCGGGCGTCTCGGTGGGCTCGCGTAGGGTTACTGTTCTTCATGGTGCGCCGCCGGTTTGACCGGATGGCGTAGCCGTGCGTACCGTGAGCAGGTCGAGTTGTCGATGGCTGCTGCCGCCTGCCTCCGATGGGCAAAGATCACGGTCTCCGGACCGTGGTTCTGAAGCGGTGCACTCGGGCGTATTGCGAGCTTCTCGTGGGCGCACGGTGACAGCCAGGCGATGTCCCGCCATCACCCGATTCATTTCTGGAGCCCCCGAGTGAGCAAGCGCACCTTCCAGCCGAACAACCGCCGCCGCGCGAAGACCCACGGCTTCCGGCTGCGTATGCGCACCCGTGCCGGCCGCGCGATTCTCGCGTCCCGCCGTGGCAAGGGTCGCGCCAGCCTTTCCGCCTGATCTCGCATAGGTCATGACGTGCTGCCTACCGAGTCTCGGCTGAGGCGGCGCGAGGACTTTGCGACCGCGGTACGCCGAGGACGCAGGGCCGGGCGCCCGCTCCTCGTCGTCCACTTCCGCAGTGGTCCAACGGACCCGCACCCACCTGGGGAGACAGCTCCTCCGGTGCGTGCGGGTTTCGTCGTCAGCAAGGCCGTGGGCGGTGCTGTCGTACGCAACCTGGTGAAGCGCAGACTGCGTCACCTCATGCGCGACCGGCTGGAGTTTTTTCCCGCCGGTAGCCTGGTTGTCGTACGGGCGCTGCCCGGCGCGGGCGAGGCCGACCATGGTCAGCTGGCCCGTGATCTCGACGCCGCGATCCAGCGGCTGATGAACGGCGCGCCGCGACGCTGCAATCCCCCGGGAGGCGACCCCCGGAGCCCCGGCCGAGACCCGGGAGGGAGCGCACAGTGAAGTATCCGCTGCTCTGGTTGATCAAGCTGTACCAGTGGACCATCAGCCCTCTCCTCGGGCCGGTCTGCAAGTACTACCCGTCCTGCTCGCACTATGGCTACACGGCTATCAACGTGCACGGCGCGGTCAAAGGAACGGTGCTGACGGCGTGGCGCATCCTGCGCTGCAATCCGTGGTCGCTCGGCGGCGTCGACCACGTACCTCCCCGGAAGCATCCGGTCTGGCATCAGCGGCTGAGGAGCCGCCTGGGCGGGAGTTCTGCCGAGCCCGCCGCACAGCCCGAGACTCAGCCCAACGCCCAAGGAGCCTGATTCGTGGACACGATCCTCGGTCCTCTTTATAAAGCAGTTTCCTGGATCATCGTCCAGTTCCACTCGTTCTACAGCTTGATCTTCGACAAGAACAGTGGCTGGGCCTGGGGTCTGTCCATCGTCTCGCTGGTGGTCCTGATCCGTATCTGCCTGATCCCGCTTTTTGTGAAGCAGATCAAGGCGACGCGGAACATGCAGGTGCTCCAGCCGAAGATGAAGGCGATCCAGGAGCGCTACAAGAGCGACAAGCAGCGCCAGTCCGAAGAGATGATGAAGCTCTACAAGGAGTCGGGCACCAACCCGCTTTCGAGCTGTCTCCCGATTCTGGCGCAGTCCCCGTTCTTCATCTCGCTGTACCAGGTCCTGAACCACATCGCGCAGGGCAGGGTCGTCGGCGTCATCGACAAGCCGCTGCTGGAGAGCGCCCGTGAGGCGCACATCTTCGGCGCCCCGCTGTCCGTGAAGTTCATGGACAGCGCGTCGAAGGTCGAGGCGCTCGGCGCCACGCTGACCGATGTGCGTGTCGTGACGATCATCATGATCGTGATGATGTCGGCGTCGCAGTTTTACACGCAGCGCCAGCTGATGACGAAGAACGTCGACCTCACGGTGAAGACGCCGTTCATGCAGCAGCAGAAGATGCTGATGTACGTCTTCCCGATCATGTTCGCCGTGTTCGGCATCAACTTCCCCGTCGGTGTTCTCGTCTACTGGCTGACCACCAACGTGTGGACCATGGGTCAGCAGATGTTCGTCATCCGCCGCAACCCGACCCCCGGCAGCCTCGCCTTCACGCAGCGCCAGGAGCGGCTGCGGGCGAAGGGCAAGCTGAAGGAGGACCCGGAGGAGGTCGAGGCGAAGAAGGCGGTCGAGGCCGCTCGCGCGAACCGGCAGCAGCCCAAGCGGCAGCCGAAGGCGAAGCGCCAGGCCGGTACCGCCGTCCAGGGTGCGGCCAAGACCACGGGTTCCGAGAACGCCGCGCCGACGGGTGAGCGCAGCAAGGCCGGCAAGACGGGCGACAAGGCGGATGCCAAGCCGTCGCTGGACAAGAAGCAGCCGGAGGACGCCAAGCCCAAGCCGGCCGGCGGTTCCTCTTCCCGAAACGCCAAGTCCGGGCAGCGCAAGGGCCCGCAGCGTCCCAAGCACCCGTCCAAGAAGTAGAAGGAGTCCACAGTGACGGACACACAGCGTCAGTCGGCTGGGGCCGCCGCCGAGGGAACCGACACCCTCTCCCGCCTTGAGCAGGAAGGCGAGATCGCGGCCGACTACCTTGAGGGGCTGCTGGACATCGCCGACCTCGACGGCGACATCGACATGGATGTGGAGGCCGACCGGGCCGCCGTGTCGATCATCAGCGACTCGACCAGCCGGGACCTTCAGAAGCTGGTAGGCCGTGACGGCGAGGTGCTGGAGGCGCTCCAGGAGCTGACGCGGCTGGCGGTGCACCGTGAGACCGGCGACCGCAGCAGGTTGATGCTGGACATCAGTGGGTTCCGTGCGCGCAAGCGCGAGGAGCTGGCGGCGCTGGGCGCCAAGGCGGCCGAGGAGGCGAAGGGCAGCGGTGAGCCGGTGAAGCTGAAGCCGATGACGCCCTTCGAGCGGAAGGTCGTCCATGACGCGGTGGCGGCCGCGGGGCTGCGCAGCGAGTCCGAGGGCGAGGAGCCCGAGCGCCGCGTGGTCGTACTTCCGGCCTGACGACCCGGACCTCACAGTGTTCACGGCCCCGTCTGCTCGCAGGCGGGGCCGAATCTTGTCAGCCTGACTCAACGTTCGACATCGTGGTATCGACAACGTGGTACGGAAGGACGGTTCCCCCGTGACGGAGGCAGGAGAGCTTCCCCCGGCGCCGGAAGCGGCGCGCGAGGTGTTCGGCGAGCGCTTTCCGGAGGCTGTCCGGTACGCGGAGCTGCTCGCGGATGCGGGCGTGCGACGGGGGCTGATCGGTCCGCGCGAGGTCCCCCGGCTGTGGGAGCGCCACCTGCTGAACTGCGCGGTGCTCTCGGAGGCTGTCCCCGACGGCGTGTCCGTGTGCGACGTGGGGTCCGGCGCGGGGCTGCCGGGCATCCCGCTGGCGCTGGTGCGGGAGGACCTCCAGATCACCCTCCTGGAGCCCCTGCTGCGCCGTACGACGTTCCTCCAGGAGGTCGTCGAGCTGTTGGGGCTGGACCATGTCACGGTCGTGCGAGGGCGCGCGGAGGAGGTTCTGGGGACCCTTCAGCCGGTGCATGTGGTGACGGCCCGCGCGGTGGCTCCGCTGGATCGGCTGGCCGGGTGGGGCGTTCCGCTGCTGCGACCGTACGGAGAGATGCTGGCCCTCAAGGGCGACACGGCCGAGGAGGAGCTGAAGGGCGCCCGCGCGGCGCTGAGCAAGCTCGGCGTGGTGAAGACCTCGGTGCTGCAAGTGGGCGAGGGCGTGGTGGAGCCGCTCTCGACGGTGGTCCGTGCCGAGGTCGGGGAGAGCCCCGGCGGCGTGAGGTTCGCCGCGAAGCGGGCGAAGGCGGCACGGGTCAGCCGGTCACGTCGCCGTCGCTGAAGCGGGTTTCGTAGGGGCAATGCTCCATACAAGCTGCCAAAACTACGCATTACGGAGTGTCGTGGACGTGTAGCGCGGTCGGCCGTGCATCGTGTTTCACGTGAAACGACGTTCCTTGCTGCATGGAATCATCAGCCGCGGTCGCGCGGCTGCCGCGCCGCGTGGTCGTAGGCCCGTTAGTGGCATGGAGTTGTCCACAGACAGCCATTCATCCACAGGAGAGCGGGCCCCGCTGGTTCATGACCCCGAAGGCATGGCAGGCTCTGTTCATTGCGAGCCTGATGTCGAGGAGAGTGAATCCTTGCGGTCCGACGCCAACATCGCGGGGCCGATGGCCGACCCGGTCCCCGGTCCCCGTTCTGCTGAGTCCGAGCTGGGGGCTGTTCCGGGGCCTCCGAACGGGGAGGACGTTTCACGTGAAACGCCGCCTCCCATGGATGACACCCCCATCGGTCGAGCCGCCCAGATGGCGGTGGAGGCGCTGGGCCGTGCGGGAGAGGCACTGCCCAGGCCGGACCAGACCCGCGTCATGGTGGTTGCCAACCAGAAGGGCGGGGTGGGCAAGACCACCACGACCGTGAACCTGGCGGCATCCCTCGCGCTTCACGGCGCTCGGGTGCTGGTCGTCGACCTCGACCCGCAGGGCAACGCCTCCACTGCCCTGGGGATCGACCACCACGCCGAGGTCCCGTCCATCTACGACGTGCTTGTCGACAGCAGGCCGCTGTCCGATGTAGTCCAGCCGGTCGTCGACGTGGAAGGGCTCTTCTGCGCCCCGGCCACCATCGACCTGGCCGGCGCGGAGATCGAACTGGTCTCGCTGGTGGCCCGGGAGAGCCGCCTGGACCGCGCGATCCAGGCGTACGAGCAGCCCCTGGACTACATCCTCATCGACTGCCCGCCCTCCCTCGGGCTGCTGACCGTCAACGCCCTGGTCGCGGGCGCTGAAGTGCTCATCCCGATTCAGTGCGAGTACTACGCGCTGGAGGGGCTCGGGCAGCTGCTGCGCAATGTCGACCTGGTGCGCGGCCACCTCAACCCCAAGCTTCACGTTTCGACGATTCTGCTCACCATGTACGACGGCCGGACGCGACTGGCCTCGCAGGTGGCGGACGAGGTCCGTACGCACTTCGGCAATGAGGTGCTGCGAACCAGCATTCCGCGCTCGGTGCGCATTTCCGAGGCGCCCAGCTATGGGCAGACGGTATTGACTTACGACCCGGGATCCAGCGGATCGCTCTCCTATCTGGAGGCGGCGCGCGAGATCGCTTTGCGGGGCGTCGGCGTTTATTACGACAGCAGTAAGGCCCATGCCAAGGGCCGTCACCATCAGCAAGAACAGCACAGTGTGTCGGAGGGGTTCAGTGAGTGATCGACGTAGGGGACTGGGCCGCGGGCTCGGTGCACTGATCCCGCCGGCGCCGACGGCGTCGGACAGCCCGGCGGTGGGGGCCGGAGCGACGTCACCGTCGGCGGTGCCGGTCCTGACGCAGGAGCGGGGCGTGGCCGCGGCCAAGGTGGCGAAGCTCGCCAAGCGCAGCGTTTCACGTGAAACGGAAGAGCCGCCGCCCGTGGAGAAGACACCTGCCGCGCCGACGGCCGGGGAGGTCGCGGGAGCGACCTTCGCCGAGCTGCCGTTGGAGGACATCGCGCCTAACCCGCGGCAGCCGCGGAGTGATTTCAATGAGGAGGCTCTCGCCGAGCTGGTCACCTCCGTGCGTGAGGTGGGGCTGCTCCAGCCGGTCGTGGTCCGGCAGGTGTCGCCGGGCAAGTATGAGCTCATCATGGGCGAGCGCCGGTACAAGGCGTGCAGCGAGGCCGGGATGGAGAAGATCCCCGCCATCATCCGAGCCACCGATGACGAGAAGCTGCTGCTCGACGCGCTGCTGGAGAACCTGCACCGCGCCCAGCTGAATCCGCTCGAAGAGGCCGCCGCGTACGACCAGTTGCTGAAGGACTTCAGCTGCACGCACGACGAGCTGGCCGACCGCATCGGGCGCTCCCGCCCCCAGGTCTCCAACACGCTGCGGCTGCTGAAGCTGCCGCCCTCCGTGCAGAGCCGGGTCGCCGCGGGCGTGCTCTCCTCGGGACACGCTCGGGCGCTGCTGTCCGTGGAGGACCCGGAGGAGCAGCAGCGCCTCGCGAAGCGCATCGTGGCCGAGGGGCTTTCGGTGCGGTCGATCGAGGAGATCGTGAAGGACCTGGGCTCGCGGCCGTCGAGCTCGACCAAGGCCAAGGGGCCTCGGGCGGGCGCCCGGGTCTCCCCTGCCCTGACCGATCTGGCCACACGGCTGTCGGACCGCTTCGAGACGCGGGTGAAGGTGGACCTGGGGCAGAAGAAGGGAAAGATCGTCGTTGAGTTCGCCTCGATAGACGATCTGGAACGGATTCTGGGCGAACTGGCCCCCGGGGAAGGCCGGGTGCTGGAGCAGAAGCTGTCCGAGGAGAAGACGGAAGAGCCCTAGCCAGCCGAGGGTTTGCCGCCGAGGGCGGTCCGTGTCGCCGGTCAACGGGACGCGGGCCGCCCTTTGCCTCGTCGCGCTACCCGTCCCCACGCGGCGCGGATACGATGCGAAAGGGTATGGCACATCCACGTTGGACACAGTTCACGGAGGGGCGGGGCCATGCGATCGGTGAGCCGGACCGGGCTGGTGGCGACAGGACTGGGCCTGGGGGCGGTCGGCGGTTTCGTCGGCAGCCTCATCAGGGAGCGGAGCGCCCTGAGCGCCGCTCGCGGTGTGGCACGCGACGGAAGTGAGGAACTGGCTTCATGGGGCGTCGGCTTGTACCACTCACACTCGACAACCTCCCGGACCTCCCCAAGCGCTGTCGCGCCTGTGTCTTCTGGGAGCTGGATCCCGTCAGCGGCGAAGCCGCGGTAAAGGCCGGCCGTCCGGAACTGGAGAAGGAAGCGTGGATCTCCGCTGTCCTCCTGGAGTGGGGGTCGTGCGGGCGGGTCGTCTACGTCGATGACGTGCCGGTGGGCTTTGTGCTCTACGCTCCGCCGGCCTACGTACCGCGCTCCACCGCCTTTCCCACCAGCCCCGTGTCCGCCGATGCCGTGCAGCTCATGACGGCGTGGCTGATGCCGGGCTACCAGGGCCAGGGGCTGGGCCGGGTGATGGTGCAGACCGTCGCCAAGGATCTGATCCGGCGCGGCGTGAAGGCCATCGAGGCATTCGGCGACGCGAGTTGGAAGGAACCGGCCTGTGTGCTGCCTGCCGATCATCTGCTCGCGGTCGGCTTCAAGACCGTACGTCCGCACCCGCGTTACCCGCGGCTGAGGCTGGAGCTGCGGACGACGATCTCCTGGAAGGAAGACGTCGAGATGGCTCTGGACCGGCTGCTCGGTGCGGTCCAGAAGGAACCGGCGCTGCGGCCCTTGTAGACCGAGCACACATGCGCGTGGGCCCGCCCTTCGGAGG
>NZ_JBHVHQ010000016.1:0-31426 GCF_042800135.1 Streptomyces sp. NPDC057654
GAGGCGCCGGGTGTCTGGTGTCCGGCAGTTCGGCTGCTGGTTGGGGACTCCTCAGGGCGTCAGCAGGGCTCGCCGGCCCAGATCAGGCTCCCGGGAAGACCGGCAGGGCCGTCCGGAGGCGCGCCGGGCCGCCCTGCCGGAGCGCGGGTCAGCAGACGCGGATGGAGTGGGCGTAGGAGAGGTTGCTGTTGACGTAGCCGGGCGGGCGGCCGGAGTAGTCCTGGGCGACACTGCCGAGTGAACCGCCAGAGCCGTTCTGGCCGCGGTAGAAGGTGGTCCTCACCCCGCCGACCTGGTTGTTGTTGACCCAGGTGACCTGGTCATAGTCGGGGATGTTGTGGATCGCGCACGCACTCCACGGGCCGAACCAGTACCACTGGTTGGTGTTCGTGTTGTGGATGTGCACGCACATGCTGCCCGCCGGGGGGATGTCGCAGTTCGGCGCCTGGGCGGGGGATGCAGATCCGGTCGTGGTCGAGGACGGCGCGGAGTCGGCCGAGGCCGTGCCGTTCACCCCGACGAACGACGCGGCCACGAACGCCAGCACCGCAGCGCCCTTCACCGGCAGATTGCGTAACACCATGAAGATCCTCCTTAGATGATCCCCGCTACGCGGGAATGCTTCGGACATGACACCTCCTTTGTATGCAGCACCAATTGACACGGCCACGCCTTTTCCCTGGAGGGAAAAGGCCCCGGCGACAGCCGATCGAGACTCGGAGGGCGGATCGCGGTCGGCGCGCTCGACGACGTGCCCGCCGGAGCCGAGCTGGGGCAGCTCGGTACCGCTCCCCGCGTCGTCGGGGAAGGCGCGCGCCGCCCCAACCGTCACCTCCCGGCCGCCGGGCGGTCGCAGGGATCGCGCAGGCCGGCGGCCCTCAGCTCGGAGTCCAGGTCCACGACCGTGACCCGCCGCAGCTCCCGAAGAAGCGGGCTGGCCAGTACGTACCGCACCGCCGACGTCCCGTACGCGACCGGGACCTCGTTCTCCAGCACGAGCTGGTCGGCCGGCCGCGGCCCGTGAGGGTGGCGCCGCGCGGCGTAGACCGCGCCGAGCACGCCCCAGACCGGGTACTTCTTCGCCCTCAGCGCGATACAGTGGCGCCGCAGATGCGGGCACTGCCGGCGGGCGACAGGGCGCAGGGCAGACGCAGCGGCGGCTGCGCCACCGTTCCCTGCTCCAGGCGGGCAGCTGCCGCCGCCGTTCTTCCACCTTCGAGGAACAGGACGCCTTTGCCGGTGTGGCTGGCCCGGCCGCCGCACACTTGGCATCGGAGATGCTCCATAGCGGTGTGCTGTCGCTCTGAGTTGACCAGGCGCCACAGCGGAGTGCCGTCGCCGTAGCCGTCCCGCCACCGCGCCCACAGGCCGCCGCGCTGGTCCCGGTCTTCGGCGTGCTCGGTCCGGTAGCGCAGTCCGGCGGTGTCCAGCAGCAGTTCCGCGCGCGAGACCTCCCGCTCCCCGCTCCAGGCCGTCACGTACGGAACGCCCAGCCCCTGCGGACCGCAAGAGGGCGCGACACGGCGGTCATGGCACCTCCCGGCCGGACGTTTCGGACGCCCCGCGCATGGCCCATCTCCTTGTGGACGCCCGCCTGGTGTCGGACCTCCGGTACACAATGCTCGGCATGGTGAGCTTTGAGGATCAGGATCTGGCCGACGCGGAGTTTCGCGAGTGCGATCTGACCCGCGCCCGGCTGATCGGCGTGGTGATGCGGGACGTCGTGATCGACGGGCTGGTCAGCAACTTGGTGGTCAACGGCGTGGAGGTGACGTCCTACGTCGAGGCCGAGCTCGACCGGCGGCATCCAGTTCGGTTGCTGATGCGCTCAGGCGACCCGGCCGATCTGCGGAAAGCCCATCGACAGCTACGTGAAGGCTGGGCCAGGACGACCGAGCGGCTCCGAGCGATGCCCGTGGGTTCCGAGCACCGGCGTGTCGCCGACGAATGGTCGGCAGTGGAGACCCTGCGCCACTTGGTGTTCGTGCACGACTCGTGGTTTCGCCGCTGCTGCCTGGGATCGGCCCAGCCCTTCACCGGGATCGGGTTGGCGTCCGACTTCGTGCCCGATCAGGAGGAACAGGGCCTCGATCGAGCGGCGGCCCCAGGCCTCGACGAGGTACTGGCCGTGCGAGACGAACAGTCCGCCGAGCTGGAGCGTTGGCTGGCGACCGTGACGGTCGACGAGCTGTCCGCAGTCGCTCCCGTTCCTGCGGGACCGGGCTGGCCGCCGTACGCCGAGGGCAAGCCGGTGGTCGAGTGCCTGCGGGTGGTGCTGAACGAGGACTGGCTGCACCACGGGTTCTGCGTCCGTGACCTCGACGTGCAGGAACGCTGAGCTGGATCCTCGACATCGGGCCCGGTCACGTGGCCACTCTTGGGAGCGATCGCAGGGGATGAGGGCGGCCTTCCTCGTGATCCTGAACTCTGGCAAGGGGTACGGGAGTTTATGAGGAAGACCGTGGGGATGAGGGTGCTGGTGCGCGCCGATGTGCGGGGCGTGTTCGCGGAACTGTCACGTTTTCGGACGGCCTTCTACGGGCGTCTGTCCGCACGAGCGGATGCGTTCTTCGAACTGGCCGACGCGCTGCTGTGCGCGGACGGGCTGGTGCGGACACCCGTGGAACGGTCGCTGCTCGCCGAGCACCAGCGCGGCCACGGCTCGTCGTACGGCGCGGGTTCAGGAACATCCCTCCCCGCGTGGGCAGTCCGGCCCGTTCACCCAACCCACCCGGCCAGGGCCGGGACGACCGCACGGCTCCAAGAATCGGCACCCCGTCACCCGCTACGACGTGGGCAAGACCGTCAAACGCCCCGAGACACCCGTCGCTCTACGCGACAGTCAACGATAAGGAGCAAGCTGAGGCCGACATGATATGGCGCTTGAACGCGCGGCTCGTTGGGTCTTCAAGGGTGTGAGGGCGATCGGGAGCGGCCCGGAACCGAACTGGTGCAGCGCACGTCTCCCGCACCATGATCTCAAGTGAGCGTCAAGAGCACGCGATTTCCTCCAGGCTGGTCTCGCCGTCCGCGGTAAGTGCGGATCTGTCGGAGACCAACGACTACAACGGCTTCGCCGAGGCGTACACGGCCGCAAACGAAACCAACCTGGTCAATGCCTATTACGAGCGGCCCGCGATGCTGGCCCTGGCTGGAGACATGGCCGGCCGGCGGATCCTCGACGCCGGCTGCGGCTCCGGGGGCCTGTTCGCCGCGCTGCGCGACCGTGGCGCCAGTGTGAGTGGTTTCGACGCGAGTGCCGGGATGCTGGAGCTGGCTCGGCAGCGGCTCGGCGACGGTGCGGACCTACAGGTGGCGGACCTGGGCAGTCCGCTTCCTTACGCTGATGACACGTTCGACGATGTAGCGGCGTCCCTGGTGCTGCACTACCTGGAGGACTGGGGGCCGGCGCTGGCCGAGCTGCGACGCGTGCTCAGGCCCGGCGGTCGGCTGATCGTGTCTGTCGACCATCCCTTTGCCGTCAGCCTCATACACCGCGAGGCCGGTCATGAGGCCGAGTGCGACTACTTCGACACCGCCAAGTGGACCGTGGAGTGGACCGTGGGCGGCCGGACCGCTTTGGTGAGCAGATGGCACAGGCCGCTGCACGCGATGATCGAGGCTTTCATCGGGGCCGGTTTCCGGATAACGGTCATCAGCGAGCCGGATCCTGATCCAGCCGCCCGCGAGCTGTTCCCCGAGGCCATCGCGGCCAATCCGCGCTTCCTGTGCTTCCTGTTCTTCGTCCTACAGGCCGAGTAGTGACCAGAACGACCTGACCGCTGGGAAGCGGTCAGCTGTTCTCGTCCTCGGCCGCCTTCTCGTCGGTGCTCGGATCACGCAGCGGGCGCAGCCCGGCCACCGACGGACACGCTCTCATCAGCGATCAACCGGTGCCGCCAGCGCCGGCGGCAGCACCCCCCGGATCATCAACGACAGGGGCAAGAAGCCATACCGGCCCTGGAGGCCACGAACCCGAACCGGGCTCTGCGAAGAAGGCGATGGGCGGTGCGGATCACGTCGTCTCGTCTACCGTCGCCTGCATGAGCAGCGAAGGCGTAGTGGTGGATGAGGCGGTCCGTGCGGCGTGGGAGACCTACCGGGTCCTGGAGAAGCGGACGCCCGCCGAGGAGCGCCAGGAGGCGCAGCAGCGGGTGAAGGCCACGATGGAATCCGTCGGGCGTGAGGAGGTCTCCCGGGGCACGGTGTTCCTGGTGGGCGTCCTGACCGGGTTCCTGATCGCCGAGCCGCCCGGCGGCGGGGAGCAGCTCGATCCGCTGAACGACCTCATCCCCGGGGTGATCCGCAAGCTGCCCGCCTTCGACTTGGCCGACCCGGAGCAGGTGCCGATGGCCACCGGAGTCCTCATGGCCGCCGCCATGGGCATGGACGCCGTGGCCTGGCGCGACCGGTTCGGGAAGATCGAGCCGAAGGAGGCCATGATCCACGGCTTCGTGCTGTGGCTGCTCGCGGACCTCTTCGACTCCCTGGCCGGCAAGCCGGGCACCATCGACCAGCTGATGCGCGAGACCATCGGCTCCATGGGCACCTCGCAGGACTGACGCCCGACACCTACCTGGAGGGGCCTGGAGTGGCAGGGATCGAGCGGGAGCCGGCCGAAGTGCGGATCCCCCAGAGCGCGCTGAACGCGCTCGCTGCGGCCTTGAGCGTGCGCACGGTGGCGATGCGGACCTGGCCCGACGGCCTGGAGTGGATGTACCCGGTGGGCACATGGGACGAGGCGCATCTGGAGGTGGCGGTCATGCCCGGCGGCGAGGAGGTGTGGCTGCGGATGTCCACCGACCGGTCCAGCGTCGCCGTGTGGACCATTGAGCAGTGGTGGGCCTTCTCCGGGGAGTTGCCCGGCGCGACGCCGCCGCAGGCATGATCCCCGAGGCCCACGGCGGTTCGGCCGGCGCCCTGCGCCCGCTGCGCGATCCGGATGCACCCGGGCTGGACGAGGACGACGACGGCGTACAGGACTTGCGCGACGGTCCGTCGGCCTTCGGTTCAATGACCGGCGGTGGCCGGGCGGTCGCGCGGACCGGGGCGTCGTGCAGGCTCAGGCGCAGGTGACCGCGGCTGCCCAGACGGCCGCCAGATGCGTCAATGCGGTCATCGGCTCCGGTCGCGGTGGGCGGCGACGCGGACGCGGGTTCCGCAGCGGGTCGAGCAGTAGCGCTGCGGGGCGCGGCGGCCTGTGTCGATGAAGTAGCGGCCGCATCCAGGGGCGGCGCAGCGGCCCCATGCGCAGTAGCCGCGTTCGCTGAGCCAGAGGGCCAGGGCGAGGGCGGCGGTGGACAGCAGCCAGCGGGCGGGCTGTGCGTCGTGGGGGGCGGTGGTGCGGAGGGACCAGCGGCGTTCGGGAACGTGCTCCAGGCGGGGCCGGGCGGGGTACTGGTCGAGCAGGGCGTTGATCGCTTCGGCGGCGCCGTCCTCGTCGTCGAGGTCCAGGATTCCGGCTATGGCCGCCGCGGCCTCCCGCATCTCCCCTGCGGTGGTCTCGGTCAGCCGCAGGGGCGGGCCCCCGTGCGCCTCCACGACGGCCTCCAGCCCCGCTGGGGTGGCGCCGGTCCCGTCCTGCACGGCGTTGACCAGGTCGGCCAGAAGGTACAGGCCGCGCGGATTGTCATCGGTGAACCGCTGGTCCATGACTCGCCCCCCATGTCAGTTGACAGCACCACTTCATCATCACCCCTCCATGGTAACGTCTATATTCAGGTTAGCCGTTACCGCAGTGGTCATACCCACTCGAAGGAGCCCCCCATGACCGAATCGCACACGCCCGTACTGGTCGTCGGGGGCGGACCTGTCGGTCTGGCCCTGTCCTGCCTGCTCTCGGATCAGGGCGTGGACCACGTGCTGATCGAGTCCCACCCCGGCACCTCCCGCCACCCCAAGGCCCGGGGCGTCTCGGCCCGGTCCATGGAGATCTTCCGACGGCTCGGGCTGGAGAAGGAGGTCCGCGCGGCGGGGCTGCCGGCCGAGCAGGTCCGCTTCTACCGGGGCCGCGATCTCATCGACCCCGACTACGTCCGCAACGGTCTCGCCCAGGAGCCCGGCGGGGGCCCCGAGCACACGCCGTCACCCGGCCTCATCTGCTCCCAGGACGCCCTGGAGCCGCTGCTGCTGCGCCGCGCCACGGAACGGGCCGGCTCCCGTATCCGGTTCGCCGCCCGTCTGGTCTCCTTCGAGGACGACGGTCTCGGCGTACGGGCCGTCGTCGAGGACCGGGCCACGGGGCGTCTGGACCACCTACAAGCGGACTGGCTCGTCGGCTGCGACGGCGCCGCGAGCACCGTCCGCACCGGAGCCGGGATCGCGATGGAGGGCCCCGTCGGCCTGGGGCGCTATCTCAGCGTCCGCTTCGAGGCGCCCCTGGGAGAGGTCGTCGCCGACCGCGCCAGCGCCTCGTACTTCCTCACCGTCCCCGGCCGGGGCGGGTTCATGGCCGTCGACAACGACCGTCACTGGATCTACCAGTACCCCCTCGGACCCGATGCCGAGTCGGACCCGACGGACAACGAACTGCTGGCCGGCCTCGTCCGTAGGGCCGCGGGCATCCCTGACCTGGACGTGACCGTCCACGACACGATGACCTGGCGGATGGACGCACAACTCGCCGCCTCGTACCGCCGCTCCCGCGTCCTGCTGGCAGGCGACGCCGCCCACGTCGTCCCGCCGACCGGCGGACACGGCATGAACACCGGTATCGGCGACGCCGACAACCTCGCCTGGAAACTCGCCGCCGTCACCGCCGGATACGCCGGCGAAGCCCTCCTGGACACCTACGAGGCCGAGCGGCGCCCCCTCGCCCGCCAGGTCGTCGACATCTCCACGGCCAACGCCGCCAACCGCGCCGGCTACCGCATCGACGACGAACTCCTCCTGACCGCCGCCTACCGCTCCACCGCCGTCATCCCCGACCTGGAGCACACCGGCGAACACGGGGTTCTGGACCCGTCCGGATACAGGCCCGGTTGCCGGCCAGGAGAACGCGCACCCCACATACGCCTCGCCCCGGGGCCCGCGGGCGTCACCTCCACCCTCGACCTCGTCGGACCGGGCTTCACCCTGCTCACAGCGGACGAGGACCCCCGGTGGCAGGCGCAGGCCGAAGCCGTACGGCAAGCCGGGGTCCCCCTCGCCCTCCGGGCCGTACGCACCGCCGGACAGCAGGAAGCCGACCCCGGGCAGTGGGCACGCCTCCTCGGCGCCGACCACGCGAACACCGCACTCCTGGTACGCCCCGACGGACACATCGCCTGGCGCGGCGACCTCCCGGCAGACCCGACGACCCTTCCGGCCCTCGTACGACGCGTACTCGCGGACCGATGACTTTCGTCGGCGGCCGCGCGGTCGTGCGCGGCTTCCGCCTCGCGTCGGCGCAGGGTGCGGGCGGCGTCCGGGGCGGTGGTCGTCGGCGCCGGCCGCATCGGCGGTCCGTCTTCGAGCAGTCCCTCGAACTGCTTGTCGGCAGCGCCCCGGACTGCCGGGATGTCGTGGGTCAGTGGACGTGGACGGTGCTGGCTCCGTTCCAGGTGAGCATGGTGCCGGCCCAGGTTGCTCCGGCGCCGAAGACGCCCATCAGGAGGCGGTCTCCCCGTCTGATCAGTCCTTGCGAGGCGGCGTCGGCCAGGGTGTAGGGGGCGGAGGCGACGCCGAGGTTGCCGACGGCGTTGCCGGTGATGTGGAGTTTCTCGGGGGGAATTCCGCATGCCTCGCCGAGGGAGCTCAGGAGGACCGGATTGGGCTGGTGGGCGACGACCAGAGCGATGTCGTCGAGTGTCAGGCTGCCGCGGGCCAGCATCAGGTCGATGGTCTGTGGAAAGACCGTGTTCATGAAGGCGGTCAGTCCCCGGCCGTTCATGCGTACATGGTGGCTGCCGGCGCGAATCGTTTCCTCGGTGGGCGGCATGCGGCTGCCGCCGGCCGGGATGACGAAGTGCTCGGCCAGGGCGCCGTCGGAGAAGAGCTGGAAGTCGTCGAATCCGTGGGCGGCCGGTCCGATGACGGCGGCGGCCGCGCCGTCGGAGAACAGCGACGCGGTCTTGCGTTCGGCAGGATCGATGTACTTGGAGTACAGGTCGACGGCGACGACCGCGGCGTACTGCGCGGATCCGGATGCCCGCAGCCAGTCGCAGGCCAGCTTCGCGGCGAAGACCCAGCCCGAACAGGCGGCCCCCACATCGAAGGCGGCTGCGCCGCGGCAGCGGGTGTTGGCCTGGATGCGGCAGGCGGTGGAGGGCACGACTTCGTCGGGGGTGGAGGTGGCGGTGATCAGCAGGGCGATCTGTTCGGGAGCGACGGATGCCGCGGCCAGGGCGGCTTTCAAGGCGGTGGAGCCCAGGTCGGATGCGGCTTCGCCGGGACGGGCGAGGTGGCGGTTGCGGACGCCGGTGCGCTGAGTGATCCATTCGGGGGTGACGCCCGCTGCGCGTGCGACGTCCTCGTTGGTGCGGACTCCGGTGGGCAGGCAGGTGCCCATGCCGAGGATGCCGAGGCGGGGCGGGGCGCTCATGCGGACTCCCCGTTGCGGGCCAGTGCCTCGGCCAGGCGGCCGGCGTAGTCGGGGGCGGCCAGGGCGGTGGCGGTCAGGTCGGCGGGGAAGCCGTCCAGGCGAAGGAGGTCGTCCAGGTGAGGGTGGAGGTGCCAGCAGAGAGTGGCGGCCGCCTCGTCCAGAGCGTGGGCCTGGGCGGGTGCCAGGGTGTGGTGGGCGAGCAGGGCCCCCAGGCGCAGTTGGGCCTGGCGGACGCCGTAGAGGGCGGCGAGGGGGCGCAGGAAGGGCAGTTGGCCGTCGGGGAGGCGGGAGATCGCCCGGTGGAGGGCGTCCGCTGTGGTGACGTCGGCGTGGGCGTGGCCCAGGGCGGCGGTCTGCGGCAGGAGGTGGTTCCCCTGGTCGGCGATGTCGGCGGTGTCGGCGGGAGTATCGGTGAGGCGCTGGTGAAGGGCGTGGGCCTGACGGGCTTGCTGGAGGCGGGCGGTGGCGGGCCACCATCCGGGGTCGGTCACCGGCAGTGGGGCGTCGGGCGGGGTGTCGTCGGGCGGGGTGTGAGCCAGGGTGCGACCGGCTTCGAGGAGGATGAGGTGGTTGTCGCCGCCCGCGGTGGCGAAGGCGCGTGCCAGCCCGTGCCAGGCGTCGATGCGGTTGGGCTCCAGGAGGCCGTGCAGCCCGCAGTGGCGCTGGCAGGCGGCGGTGACGCGGACGGCTCCTTCGCAGACGGCTGCTTTGCAGACGGCCAGTTCGGGGGCCATGGCCGACCAGGGGGCGAAGGTCATCGTGGTATCGGTGGCGGAGCGGCGGTCGGACGGCTGGGCCCATAGGGCGTGGGCGTGGCGGGCGGTGCAGGTCAGGGCGAAGGCTTCGGCCAGGGCCCCGTAGAGGGCGATCTGGTGGGTCCGGTGGTGCAGCAGGGGGGCGCCGGGGGCGAGGGCGTTGTGGGTGGTGCGGGATCGCGCGAAGCGCAGGGCGGCGGTGGCGCTGGTGCGGCTGACGGCGGCGAGGGCGGCGGGGATGGTGCCGTACATGCCCGGCCCCGCGGCCAGGGCGCGGATCAGGCGGTCCTGAGGTCGGGGCAGCGGGTCCTGGAGGGTGGTGCCGGTGAGGGTGACGCCGGGGGCGAGCCAGTTGGCGTGGGGGACGCGGGCCCCGGTGAAGCGGATCAGCGCGTAGGGCACGGGCAGGGCCGCGGAGGCCAGGGGGCCGGATATGTCCACTCCGGGGGCGGGGCCGTCGTCGGTGGTCAGCGGTACGACGAAGGGGTAGACGCCCTGAGCGGCGCCGCCGCAGTGCAGTTGGGCGAAGACGATGCCCAGGGCACGTCCGCCGCGGGGGCTGACGGAGGAGAACTTCGCGGCGTCCGCGTCGGGGGTGGTCAGGGTGAAGTCGCCGGTGGCGGGGTCGTGGACGGCGCGGGTGCGGGGGTTGAGGTGGCTGCCTGCGTGGCCTGCCTCGGTGATCAGGTAGACGCCCTTGGCGCGGCCGGAGTCCAGCGCCTCCAGGTGCGGAGCGGCCTGATCGGGGGTGGCCAGGAGGGTGAGGGACCCGGCGACGAGGATGTGGTGCAGCAGCGTGGACATGTACAGCGGCGGGTCGGCGACGGCCGTGTGGGTCTGGAGGATGCCGGCCTGTCCGGGGTCGGCCAGCAGCTGCGCCGCGCCGGGCAGCGCGGCGGCCAGGCGGGTGATCTGCGCGGTGCTGCCGTCGCGGTGACGGTCGCGGTAGGCCGCGCAGTCGCGCAGGACGTCGGCGATCTGTTGGCGTACGGGCGGCGGGCAGGGGGCGTGCAGCAGGTCGTCCAGTGTGTCGGCGGGGATCGTCAAGAGGGTCTCCTTCGGGTCAGGGGAAGAGGTGTTCTGCCAGGGGGGCATGGGCGGTGCGGCGGGGGTCGGCGCGGCGTACGGCGTCGGTGACGGCGGTGCCCG
Source organism: Streptomyces sp. NPDC057654 (assembly GCF_042800135.1). Taxonomy (NCBI): domain Bacteria; kingdom Bacillati; phylum Actinomycetota; class Actinomycetes; order Kitasatosporales; family Streptomycetaceae; genus Streptomyces; species Streptomyces sp. NPDC057654. Next base: position 10,426 of record NZ_JBHVHQ010000016.1, read on the forward strand.
TACCGGCTTCCAGCCACAGGCCGGGCTGTCCGCTGTCCGCGGTGGCAGCGGCGCGGAGCAGGTCGAACGGATGGGTCAGCGACCGTGTGAAGCACCGCAGGACATCGTCCTGTTCGTCATAGCGGCGGTCGTGGGTGGCGGAGTAGACCGGGAGGCGCCCCGGCTGTGCGGGGAGAGGGGCCAGGGCGTCGGCCAGTTCGCGGGCGGTGGCCTCCATGGCGGGGTGGTGGCACATGAACGGCAGACGCAGCCGGGTCGCGCCGATGCCGTGTCGGGCCATGTGCTGTTCGGCGCGGGTGAGCTGGCCCTCGGGGCCGGTGATGACGACTTTGTCGGGTTCGTTGGTGCAGGCACGGACGACCTGCGGGCATCCGGCCGCGCGCAGCACCCGGTGGGTGTCCTTCTCGGGGGCGGCGATCAGGGTCATACCGCCGGGATGACGCAGCAGGGCCCGCGCCGTGCGGACGGCTGCGTGAGCGCCGTCGGCGGTGGTGAGACGTCCGGCGGCGACCAGGGCGGGGATCTCGCCGAAGCTGACGCCGACGACGCGGTGCGGGGCGTATCCGGCGGCGGTCAGCGCGCGGTGCACGGTCAGCTGGGCGCCGTACAGGGCGATCTGATGGGTGCCGGGGACGGCCGCGGCCAGGTCGGCCCCGCTGGGTGGGCCCGTACCCAGCAGGGCATCACGCAGCGGGGGCAGACCGTAGCCGCGGCCGACCTCGTCGGTGACGGAGTACGTCTCGCTCAGGGCCTCGCCGACGGTTCTGTGGGCACGGGCCGCTCTGGCCAGCACCCTCGGTGAGAAGTCGCCCTGCCCCGGGAAAACATGCACCGTACGCCTGGACATGCTCCGCCTCCCTTGTCCGTAATCTGCTGTGGAATCCGGGCACCGTGATCGGCCCCGCGTAGTGCCCCGCGCTGTCCGCGGCACGAGGCAGCGCGCCCGGCACCTCACCCGGCCGGCTCCATTCCTGCGGAAGGCGGTGCCGGCGCTCGCGCGGCCCGCATCGCCCTTCAGTACGTGTGGCTGCTCCCCGCCCGAACGGCCCGACCGGCCCGACCGGCCCGACCGGCGTGCGGCTGCCGGCACGTGCGATCACCGCGCGCCGGACAGCCCGCGGACGGGCCGCCGCCTTGGAACATTCGAAGGTCCGGAGAAGGCGCTACCGAAACGTTTCGGCAGCGCTGCAAACACATGCGTCCGCCACCGACCGCGCAGTCAGGGGCATGCCATGAGCTCTCGGCCGCTCCGGCATCGCACGCCGCCGGACCGAAAGCGCACAGGAACCCGCCCCGCCCCAGGAACCGGGCCGGACGTTCCCCGCCGCATCACCCCGGCGCTCGCCCCCCGGCGCTCGGCATGCACCGGGCCGGGGCCGGGATACGCAGCCCAGCATTCATCGGACCGCCCGTCCCATCTCTCACAGAAACACCAGAAAGGTCAGATCGAACCAGCAACTCCAGTGGACCCCTCGCGCCAATTGGATACAACCCCTTCACGACGGCGCACACAGGCATCTCCCGCGCCCTTCACAGCACTGCATATGCCAAAGGCCAGGCCGAGCGCTGCGTACCACCCCCAAGCGGCGCGCACGCGGGCGGAACCGCTGCTCAGCCGCGGCCGCACCGACGTCGCCCGGCTCCATGCGCTGCCCGCGGGGAACCACCCGCGTTCCCCGGACGCCGGCCGGCCCCGGCCGTCGCCGCCGGAGGGGGACCGATGGCGTGTTGGGAGCGCCGAGGACCAAGAGGCGGTAATCGAGCTGTGCCGGCGCCGCCTCGCCCCTCCGTCGCCGGCCGTGAGTGCGGCAGCCGGTGAGCAGGTGGATTCCCGCGGCGGTGCCGGTGGCGCGTCGGCAGAGGGCCGGCTGCCGGAGTCCATGCAGACCGCCGACAAGCCCCGTCAGTCGGCTGCCTTGGAGCTCGACCGGACGGCCGTATTACGTCGCGGCAGTTCAGTCAGTCGCTGTAGCCGACGATGAGGTGTTTGTCGCCGCTGGACTCGCGGACCTCGCAGCGGGTGAAGCCGGCGTCGTGGAGGAGTGCGGTGAATTCGTGGGCGGTGCGGTGCCGGCCTTGGGTTTCCAGGTGCATGGTGAGGTTCATCGCGGAGGTGGCCAGGGGGCCTTGGCGGGTGTCGTCGAAGAGGCGGTCCATGACGAGGACGTGTCCGTGGGGGCGGCAGGCGCGGTGCGCTTTGCGGAGGAGTTGGGCGCAGGTGGGGTCGGGCCAGTCGGACAGGATGTAGCCGAAGGCGATGCAGTCGCCCTCGGGCAGTTCGTCGGTGAAGAAGTCGCCCGGAGTGAAGTGGAGGCGGTCTGCCAGGCGGTGCGCCTTCCGTGTCTCGTCGAGGTAGGGCTCGACCTGCGGGAGGTCGAAGACGGTGGCCTCCAGGGCGGGTGCGTGGTGCAGGGCGGCGACGGCGAACGGGCCGGTGGCTCCGCCGACGTCGATGAGGTGGGTGCTTGTGGTGAGGTCCCCGAGTGCGGCGAGTTCTCGGGAGGGGGCATAGCTGAGGTCCCACATGGCGGTGAGGAAGCGGCGGGTGGACTGCTCGTCCCGGTAGAGGGAAGCGAAGGGCCGGGCGTCGGGGCCGTCCACGGCGGTCTTTCCGTGCCGGAGGTAGGCGCCGAGGGCGGGGGTACGGGGGGCTGTCTCCTGGACGAGGTGGGTGAGGAAGCCGCCGATGTAGTGCGGATCGCCGGGGTCGAGGAAGGGCTGTACGTCCGGGCCGACCTCGTAATGTCCGGTGGGCGTGCGGTGAAGGATCTGGTGCGCGGTGAGGAGCAGCAGCATGCGTTCGAGGGTGTCGGCGTCGAGGCGAAGGGCTTGGGCGATGTCCTCGGCGCGGGCGGGGCCTGCGGCTGTGAGGTGGGCGAAGACGTGGTGGCGGTCGGCGAGGTGCAGGACGGGTGTGGTGATGACGCCGAGGACGGCCGTTTCCAGGTTGCTGGGCAGCACGGGGAGATCCTCCTGCGGGTGAGCGGTGGCGGTCCGGCTCGTTCTCGTGTGCCGGCCGGGCGCGGGCTCAGCGGACACGGGCTCAGCGGACACAGGGTCAGCGGATACGGGGTCAGCGGGCGGGGGTGGCGGTCGTGGTCTGGGCCAGGAGTTCCGCGAAGCGCTGTGGGTGGGTGGCGTGGGCGATGTGGCCTGCGCCTTCGACGGTCTCGTGGCGCCCTGCGGGCAGGAGGTGGGCGAGATGGAGCGCGGTCTGCTGGTGGTGGGGCAGGGAGCGGCTTCCGGAGGCGGTGAGCACTGGTGTGTGCAGGGTGCTCGGGTCGAAGCAGGGCTTGTCCAGGGTGGGATCGGTCATCTCGCGTATGAGGGCGAGGCCGTCGGGGTGGAGCTGTGCGTCGCCCGTGCCGTGCGCGGGGCGGCCGAGGACTGCCTGCCGCAGGGCGCGGGCCGTGGCGGCGGGTCCTTGAGGGATGGTGTCGTGGACCAATTGTTCCCAGGGTGCGGTGCCGGGCCACCAGGGCAGCCAGGGGACGGGGGGTTCGTAGGCGACTACCGCGCGGAACAGGTCGGGGCGTTGGGCTGCGGCGGCCAGGGCCGTCAGGGCGCCGTAGCTGTGTCCTGCCAGGACGGGCTGCCGTAGTCGGGTTGCCACGGCGATGAGATCGGCGACGTGGTCGGCCAGCGCGGTCCGGGTATCGGCCAGCTGGCGGGAGGCGCCCCAGCCTCGCCGGTCGTACCCGGAGACCGTCCAGTCGGGCAGGTGGGCGGCGGCCTGTTGGAAGGCGGCGCTGTGGTCCATGGTGCCGTGGACGAAGAGGACGCTGTGGGGGCCGGTGGCCTTTTTCGTGCGCAGGACCGGGCGGATCATGAGGGGATTCCCGCGGTGAGGAGAAGGTCCGCGATCTTCGCGGGGGTGGGGGCGGTGATGAGCGCCGCGGTGTCCACGGGAGCGCCGGCGAGAGCTTCCATCCGGGCGAGGAAGGCGGCCAGTTTGATGGAGTCGCCGCCGATGCCGAAGAAGTCGGAGGCGGTGCCGATATCGCGCAGGGGCAGGTCCAGGGTGTGCGCGAACTCCTGGGCGATCTTCCAGGTGAGGTGGGAGCGCCGTCGTTCGTCGGCTTCCGGGCCGGTTACGGGCGCGGGCGGGGTGGTGTCCGGCGGCGGGTCGGGGGCGGCGCCGTTGTGGGTGGACTTGCCGTTGATGGACCGCGGGAGTTCGGTGACCTGGGTGAACGTGGTGGGCACCATGGCGCTGTGCAGGCGGGCGTTGAGGTGCGTGCTGATCGGTTCTTCGTCGAGGTGGGGTCCGGTGGGGACGATCAGGGCTTCGAGGCGGTCGTCCTGGGGGTGGACGTGGCAGGCGGCGACGCCGGGGGCCGTTTCCAGTACGCGTTCGATCTCGTCGAGTTCGACGCGTTGGCCGTGGAATTTGACCTGGCGGTCGCGGCGGCTGATGTAGTCGAGCGTGCCGTCGGGACGGGTGCGGCAGATGTCTCCGGTGCGGTAGAGGAGGCTCAGGGGCTCCGCGGTGCTGGTGTGAGGGTCGCGGGCGAAGTGCTTTTCCATCAGATCGGGCTGGTTGAGGTAGCGGCCGACCCCGGTGCCGCCGATCCACAGTTCGCCCTCCTGCCCGGCGGGGACTCGGCGCAGTGCGTCGTCGAGGAGGTAGGCGTGCTTGTTGGCGACGGGCCGTCCGATGGGCGGGCGTTCTTCGGCGGGTGAGCATTCGTGCCAGGTGGCCAGGACCGCGGTTTCGGCGGGTCCGTAGAGATTGAGCAGGCGGCGTCCGGGGCGGGACCAGCGTCGTGCCCAGGCGGCGGGGAGACGTTCGCCCGCGGAGGCCGCGATCCGCAGGTCGGGCAGGGGTTCGTCGGGAAGCGCCATCCAGACCGAGGGGGTGAGGATCACGATGGTGATCTTCTGGGCGGCGAGTAGCCGCGTCAGGGGCGGTCCGACGATGAGGTCCTCGGAGGGGGCGACGACCAGGGTGGCGCCGGACAGCAGGGCGAGGGTGAGGTCGGCGACGCAGCCGTCGAAGTTCGGGGAGAGGAACTGAAGGACCCGGTCCCCCGGGCCCTGGTGGAAGATCTCCTGCTGGGCGAGGTGGAGGTTGACGGTGGCCTCGTGGCTGATGGCGATGGCCTTGGGGGTGGCGGTGGTGCCGCTGGTGAAGACGACGTAGGCGGTATCTCCGGCGGTGGCTCCGGTCAACGGGGCATCGGGGTGCCGGGCGCCGTCGCCGGTAGCGGTCACCTGGGCCGGGAAGGCGGCGGCAGGCACGGAGTGATCGCTGATGACCAGACGTGCCTCGGCTTCGACGAGCATGGTCCGCAGACGCTCGCGGGGGCATGACACATCGGCGAGGAGGAACGCGGCACCAGTCTTGGCGACGGCGAGTACGGCCAGTACGAACTCGGCGGAGCGCTCCATGACCACGGCGGCGACGGTGCCGGGCCTGGCCCCTTGCCTGCGCAGCCGGTAGGCCAGGGCATTGGCCCGCTCGTCGAGTTCGCGGTAGGTGAGGGTCTCGTGGGGGCCTTGTACGGCTGGGGCGTCGGGGGTGGTCCGGGCCTGCTGTTCGAAGGCTTCGTGCCAGCATGCGGCGGTAGCCGGTCGCTGTGGGGTGGTGGGGGTCTGCCGCTGTGGGGATGCGGGGGCGGCGTCGAGGGGGCGGGTGGTGGGCACGGGTGCGTCTCGCCTCTCGGTTTCGGTGTGGTCGGGCTTGTCGCATTCGGTGTGGTCGGGCTTGTCGCATTCGGTGTGGTCGGACCTCGCGGTTTCGGTGCCGTCGGGCCTCTCGGTTTCGAGGTGGCCGGGCCTCTCGGATTCGATGTGGCCGGGCCTCTCGGATTCGGTGCCGTCGGGGGTGTGGGGGCTGACGCGCACCTTGGCGTGCTGGAGGCAGCGGGTGTTTCCGTGCAGGCCCCAGACCAGGGCGGAGGGGCCGTCCTCGGGTGCGTAGAACGGGTACTTGGCCAGGAAGCCCTCAAGGGCGTAGCAGGCCAGGCGTTCCGCGTAGCCTGCGCCGGGGCAGGTGTGGCGTCCGGCTCCGAAGCCCAGATGCCGGGGGCCGTGCCGGTCCGGGTCGAGCGTCCCGGGGTCGGTGAAGGTGCGCGGGTCGAGGTTGGCGGCGGCCAGGTGGACGAGGACGCTGTCACCGGCCGTGATGGGGGTTCCGTGGACGGTGGTGTCGGCAGTGGCCCTGCGTGCGACGAACTGGCTGGAGCCGTTGACGCGCATGGTCTCGGTGACGACGTCGGCGAGCAGCGCCGGGTCCTGCCGCACTCGGCGCCGACGTTCGGGGTCGTGATGCAGGGCCAGCAAGGCAGAGGTCACGAGATGGGTGAGGGTCTGGTAGCCGCCGCCGACCAGGACGATGCCGTTCGCGGCGACCGCGAGGACTTCTTCCTCGGTGGGGGTCCGGTCGGCCAGCGGAGCGGTGAGCGCGCTGATCACGTCGTCGCCCGGGTGCCCGATCCGGTGACGGGCCTCCTGCTCCAGGGCGTTCAGAGCCTGGGCGAGGGTCTGGTCGACTTCGGCATCGGGGGCCGCGGGCAGGGCGGCCAGGCTGCCGAGGAACCGTTCGTACGCCTCGGCCCATCGGGTGAGTTCCGCCTCCCGGCCGGGCATTGCGAACAGGTAGGCGACCAGGGCGGAGGGGAGTTTCGCGGCGTAGTCCTCGACGAGGTCGAAAGCGCCCTGCTCGGGAAGGGTGTGCAGGGTGCTGGTGACGATGGACCGCAGGTCGTCCTCCCGGCTCTTGACGCGGGGGCCCGAGAACTGGCCGGCGAGGGCGGAGCGGATGGCGTGGTGCCGCGGCGGGTCCAGGAAGAGCATCTGTTCGTGGACCATCGCGCTCAGGTGGGCGGACGCGTGCAGGCCCCGTGCGCGCAGGGCGTGAGGGGTGTGCTCGCGTACGGAGGAGAAACGTTCGTGGTCGCGCAGGATCTCAACGGCTTCGGCGTAGCCGGAGCACACCCACACGGAGCCGACCTCGTCGAAGAACAGGGGACCGAGTTCGGTGATGGCGTTGATGTAGCGGGTCGGGTCGGCGATGACGTCGGCGGACTGGAGCAGATGCACTCCGTGCCGGGTCCGGTCGTAGCCGGGCGGAGTCGTACGCATGGGCATGGCGTGCCTTTCGTACTGCCTATCGGACTGTCGTTCGCACTGCCCTTCGGATCGGACTGCCTTTCGGGCTGCGTTTCGGACTGCAAGGAGGGTCGCGGTGAGGGCCACTTCCCGGGTACAGGGCCGGTCCGGCAGGGGCGCATCCTCGGTACGGGGCCGGTACGAGTCCGGTGCGGCGGCGGCCGTGTCCTTGGTGTCGGGCCGGTGCGGTGGGCGGGCATCAGTCGAGGTGGCCGACGACGACGCCGTTGGCGCCGGCAGCTTCGAAGGGCAGCACTTCCACCCGGGCGAAACCTTCCTCCCGCAGCCATGTGGAGTACTCGGCGGCCGAGTAGTTCTTGCCCCCCTCGGTCTCTACGAGCATGTTCATGCCCATCAGGGCGGCGGCGGGCGGGCCGGTGCGTTCGTCGTTGAGCAGCAGTTCGCAGATCAGCACGGAGCCGCCGGGGGCCAGGGCCGCCCGGCACTTGCGCAACAGCGCCCGGCCGGTTTCCTCGTCCCAGTCGTGCAGGATCATGCTCAGCAGGATGGCGTCGTAGCCGCCGGGCAGCCCGGCGTCGCGATGAAAGTCACCGCCGAGCGTGTCGACGCTGCTTTCCAGCCGCGCTTCGGCGATTTTCTTGCGTGCCAGATCGCAGACGGGCGGGAGGTCGAAGACCGTCGCCGACAGCCGGCTGAAGCGGCGGCACAGTTCGATGGGGAACGCGCCCGCCCCGCCGCCCACGTCCAGCAGCCTGCTGTGCCGTGTGAAGTCGTGGACCTGGGCGAGGGCCCGTGCGGTGAAGGTCGAGATGGAGTACATGCAGTCCCAGAAGAGCCGCAGCGTTTCGGGGTCCACGGTGTCGAACAGCGACTCCTGAGTGCCCGGGGCCCAGGTGGAGGGGCGGTTCTCGCGCATCACCTCGGCGATGGACTGCCAGGCGGGGTACTCACGGCGGTCCAGGTAGCGGACGAAGCCGCCGAAGTAGCAGGGGCGCCCCTCGACCAGGAACTCTTCCGAGAGGGGGGTGTTGCGGTAGCGGAAGCCGTCCTTGTCCAGCAGGCCCAGCGAGGCGCATCCGGCCAGGAGGAGATCGGCCGGGCGCGCGGCGATGCCGAGTCCGGCGGAGACTTCCTCCATGGTCAGTTCACGGCCTCCGGCCAGCAGGTCGAAAAGGCCGAGGTCGAGGGCGCCCGCGTAGGTTTTGAAACTCCAGAATCCGGTGGCGAGTTCCATGAGAGGCGTGGGCGTCAGTGGGGTGGTGTCAGTGGTGGACAGTTCCGGCATCAGCATCTCCCTTCGGGGGCGCCGGCCGTCATGGCCGACGCGATGGGGGGCAGACAGCTCAGCTCAGTGGGCGAGGCGGGGCGGGGCGAGGCGAGGCAGGGTGGGGATGCGGGGTGGTACGTGCGTCAGTGCGCGGCCGGACCGAACAGGGGCGCGTTCGCCAGAGGTCGGAACCGGGACTGGAAGAAGCGCAGTGTGGCGGGTTCGTGGGTGAAGGCCACGCCGGAGGCGAACTCTCCACGCCGGGCGTGGAGACGGGCGACGCTGTCGGCGACGGTGTCCATGTGGCTCTGGGTATAGGCACGGCGCGGAATGGTCAGCCGGACCAGTTCCAGGCGCGGGTAACGGTTCTCGCCGGTGTCCGGATCGCGTCCCGCCGAGACGGCGCCGCGCTCGGTGGAGCGGATCCCCGCGTCCAGGTAGAGCGCGCATGTCAGCGTCTGTGCGGGAAACTCCTCCGGCGGCACACCGGGCAGGAATGCCCGGGCGTCCAGGAACACGGCGTGCCCGCCCACCGGGCGGACGATGGGCACACCGGCGGCGCCGATCCGGGCTCCCAGGTAGGCCACTTGCTCGACGCGGGTACGGATGCTGTCTTCCTGGACCGATTCCTCGATTCCCTGCGCCACCGCCTCCAAGTCGCGGCCGGCCATTCCACCGTAGGTGTGCAGGCCCTCATAGACGACGACCAGGTTGCGCGCCTGCTCGGCGAGTCGGGGGTCGCGGACGGCGAGCCAGCCGCCGATGTTGGCGAAGCTGTCCTTCTTCGCCGACATCGTGGCGCCGTCGGTCAGCGCGCACATCTCACGCAGAATCTCCGCCACCGTCCTGACGCCCCAGCCCGGTTCGCGCTGCTTGATGAACCAGGCGTTCTCCACGGCCCGTGCGGCGTCGAGGATCACCGGGATGCGGTGCCGTCGCGTCAGTTCACGGACTTCGGCCATGTTGGCCAGGCTGATGGGCTGGCCGCCGGCCATGTTCACCGTCGCGGCCAGAGACACGTACGGAATCTGCTCGGCCCCCACCTCGTCGATGAGCCGCTTCAGCTTGCCCAGGTCGACGTCGCCTTTGAACGGCAGGTCCGCGTCGGGGTCGTGAGCCTCGTCGACCACGATGTCGTGGAAGACCGCGCCGTTGAGCTCCTGATGCGTACGGGTGGTGGTGAAGTACATGTTCCCCGGCACCTGGTGTCCGGGCCGTATCAGGATGCGCGAGAGGATGTTCTCCGCCGCCCGCCCCTGATGGGCCGGGATCACATGCTCGTATCCGTAGTACTGGCGTACCGCCTCCTCCAAGCGGTAGAAGCTGCGGGACCCGGCGTAGGACTCGTCCCCGAGCATGACCGCGGCCCACTGCCGGTCGGACATCGCATTGGTCCCGGAATCGGTGTACAAGTCGATGTACACGAGGTCGGCGGGCAGCAGGCCCACGTTGTAGCCCGCCTTTTCCAGGGCGTCACGACGCTCTTGCGGGCTGGTGAGGCGAAGCGGCTCGACGCTCTTGATGCGCCAGGGTTCTGCCGGGTGCCGCAACTGCGCTCCGGGCTCTGCGGATTCGAATGGATCGGGCACAGACATAGGCGATCAGCTCTCGAATATCGGGGAAGGAGCGGTGCAGCAATGCGGTGCAGGCGTCTTCATCGTCCGAGGCGCGAGGCGGCTCGAAGGCACGAGAGACGAAGAGCCGCATCGGGACACGTGGCTGCGGCCGGCGCTCCGGGGTACGGAGCCGACGGCGCCGTACTGGGTCTGAGGTGCCGCGAGTTCCTCGACCTCATCGGCCGGCGTCGGCGCGGTGCGGCTGAGGGTGTCAGGGGGAGCTGCCGCCGCGAACTCACCAGCGGCCGGCTCGCCGGCTCATGAGAAACCATGTCCGTACCTCTCCGTACGCGGGCCACCGGCGGGCTGGTGGCTACACCTCAGCGAACCGGCGCCCCACGCCTCGGGGAAGCCCCGATGGTGGGCGAATGCGTGAACGCGTCAAACGCTTGTGCTCTTGTGAATCCCCCCTCGCCGCCTACCTCGCCCCGTCACCACCTGCTGAACGCCGACGCCGACGGCGACGAGGCGGGTGTCGCTCAGATCGCCGCGGCCACCCCTCCCCCTCCCCCAGGCGCTCACCGCGTACGGGATCAGCGCCTACGCCCGCGTCCTTGGCACCGGACGGTGGTGCGTCTATGCGGTGGCCGTAGCTGACTGGGAGGTCGGGGTGCGGGTGTCCGGCAGGAGGGTGAAGCAGCCGAGGCTCAGCAGGGCTACCGCGGTCAGGTATGCGGCCACGCCCCAGGGGGTGCCGGGGCCGTGGGCAAGGGTGGTGGCCACCATTGGTGTGAGGGCGCCGCCCAGGACCGCGCCCAGGTTGTAGCCGATGGACGCGCCCGTACAGCGCACCCGGGACGCGTACAGCTCCGGCAGATACGCCGCGATGGCGGCGAGCATCGTGACGCACCCGAGCATCGCGCCCAGGTATCCGAGGAAGATCAGCAGCGGTCGGCCGGTCGACAGGAGGCCGATCATCGGGAACATCCACACCGCGCAGCCCGTGCACCCCAGCAGACACAGCGGCCGCCGCCCGTAGCGGTCCCCCAGGAGGGCGGCCACGGGCATGAGCGCGCCCGTGATGACAGCGATGGACAGGGTGCAGCCGAGCATGACGGTGCGGTCCACGCCCAGGCGGTCGACGGCGTAGGACAGGGCCCAGGTCGACATGGTGTAGGAGACGGCGGTCGAGGTGGCGAGTGCTCCCGCGGTGAGCAGGACCAGCCGCCCGTGCTCGCGTGCCACTTCGACGAGCGGCATACGGGCGTGCTCGCGCTGTTCGAGGAAGTCGGGGCTCTCCGGGAGCGAGGTGCGCAGCGCGAGTCCCGCCGCGGTGAGCACGCCCGCGAACAGGAACGGCAGCCGCCAGCCCCAGAGCATGAACTGCGCGTCGCTCAACGTGGCGGACAGCACCAGCATGACGCTGTTGGCCAGGACTGAGCCGAGCGGCGGGCCGATCTGCGGGAAGCTCGACCACAGTCCGCGCCGGTGGGCCGGCGCGTGCTCGGCGGTCAGCAGCACCGCGCCGCCCCACTCCCCGCCCACCCCGATCCCCTGGACGAAGCGCAGTACCACCAGCAGTACGGGCGCGGCGACGCCGATCGACCCGTACGTCGGCAGGCAGCCGACAGCGACCGTGGCGAGGCCGGTCACCAGCAGCGAGATCACCAGGACGGGCCGCCGGCCGCGCCGGTCCCCCAGGTGGCCGAAGAGCGCGGATCCCAGCGGCCGCGCCGCGAAACCGACGCCGAAGGTGGCGAGGGAGGCGAGGGTCCCGGCCAGGGGCGAGACCGTCGGGAAGAACTTCGGCCCGAGGACCAGAGCCGCCGCGATGCCGTAGATGAGGAAGTCGTAGAACTCGATGGCCGTACCGGCGAGCGAAGCGGCCGCCAGGCGCGGCAGGGAGGGTACGGCAGTAACGGGCGCGGGCAGCGAGGTGTGTGAGGACGTTGTGCGCATATCGGCTGAACTGCCCTGTGTGATCACGGGTTACGGGGGCGTACGGAGGCGCGGGATGCTGCCGGACGACGCCGCGAGGGTTCTCTGACCGCCAGGCGTACGCCGCGAGCTCTTTCTCATCGGCGCCGGCCGGATGCGCGGAACTCTCCTGTGCTCCTCCCCCACCGCCTCGCGCCTGGCGAAAAAGGTGTGTCGGTGGGGTGGCTCTCGTCGGCGGGTGCGGCTGGAATAGTCGGGTTGTGCCGATCCGGCGCACAGCGACCGGGAGGGGAAGCAGTATGACCGCACGTCAGAACAGGGCCCTCAAGAAGCGTCTCGCGAACCAGCGCGACCGGCAGCGCGTACGCGACCAGCACCCCGAACAACTCCGCGGGCTCGTGCTCAAGTTGGACAGTTCCTCGGTCGGGACGCCCTACACCAGCGAGTGGAAGGGCGTTGTCGTCAGCGCCCGTACCGGCCTGCGGCCGCGGCACCGCATCGACAACCACCCCTACCGGCGGAAGAGCCGCGCCGGCATCACCTTCGGCGCCCCCGGCCAGGAGCTTTTCACGTTCGCGCCCAGGGGGCTCGATGAGCGCCTGCTGGGGGAAGACCTCGTTCTGGTGCGCGGCTATCACCGCCAGCCGAAGCGGAAGGGGCCCTCCGCGGCGACTCGCATAGTCAAGATCCTTGACCCGGCACGGGTCGGCCTGCCGCTGGAGTAGCGGAGCCAGTGCCCCGGGCGGCGACGGGTACCGCTGGGACGGCAGAGGGCCGACCCCCGCAGCCAACAGGGCATACCGGGCGGCCTGGGGGCTCTTGTTCCCTCGGTACGTCCCGCGGCACGGAGTGGCGGGGGTGGGCTCGTCGGCCGGAGGGAGAGTGTCAGGCCGGCCACGGCAGCACGGTGAGCTCGGGCCACTGGCTCTTCCAGCGCAGCGTCTTGACGTCGTAGACGGCTCGCGGGGCGAGCGCCGGGTTGGGGCGGACGACGAGGTTGAACACGTCGGAGAGGCCATGAGGGGCGTAGACACGCCATCGTCCGTCCGGCTCCAGCCGCACCCCCAGGCAGCACGTCGTCGCCGCGAAGGAATCGATCGCGGCCTCCGTGGACGCGTGCGGAGCGCAGGGCACGCCGAACTTCTCCTCGTACCAGAGATGCACCCGCGCCTCGTTTCGGATCTCCACCTCGGCCGGCACCCCCTCGAACACCTCCTGCCCGGCTTTGATCACCGCGTCTTCCGCTTCCCAGGACAGATCGGTGCTGTCGAAGTAGAAGACGTCGTAGTCCTTGATGCCGCTGGTGGGCGGCTGGTCGGTGATGACGTTCCATACCGTCTGGAACAGGCAGCCCGCGGTCACATACCAACCGGGCAGGTCCAGCGCCGCGGTTCTGGTCAGTACGTCCGTCAGGACCTCGTTGCGGGAGAGGACTGTCCGGAAGACGTCCAACTGCTCATCAAGGGGAAGCCGAGCGATCATTGATTCTGGCTATCACAACGGTCTCGTTCAAGGCCACGAGATGTGCGGCTCGGCCACGAGGACGTCGGCTCGGGGGCTGTGTACCCGGGCGGCAGGCGAGGTCATCAGCATGCGCCGGCCGTTCGGTCTTCCATCGACATGCTGCTGACCGGCCCGGCGGTATGTCCGGGCACCGAACTGCCCTCATCCGGCTGTCGCCCCGCCCATGCGGAGAAGGTGAGGGCGGCGCCCCGAGGTTCAGGCCCGTAGCGGCTGGAAGTCGGTGATGGCCTGTAGTAGGCGGGTCACCGTGGGGTCGGCGTCGGGGCGGTGGACGGCTTGGACGGTGGTGTCGAGGTATCCGGCGTCGCCGCGCAGGGGCAGGAAGTTGACGCTGCCGGTGGAGAAGTGCTGGACGCCCTCGGGCAGCAGGCTCACGCACAGGCCGGCGGCGACGTAGCTGAACAGGCCGCTGAGCTCGTCGGCGAGTACGAAGGCCCGGGGGGTGAAGCCCGCGTGGTGGCAGGCGAGGTGCACCTGTTCGGCGAGTACCGGCAGGGCCGTGGGGTCGGGCATCGCGAAGTCCTCGTCGCGCAGTTGGGCGAGGGCGATCTCGCCGGCGTCGGCGAGGCGGTGGCCGCTGGGCACGGCCGCCTGGATGCGTTCGGTCGCCACGACCGTGCTGACGAGGCCGGCGGGCAGCCGGGCCGGGTCGCGCAGGAAGCCGATGTCGAGGGCTCCGGTGCGTACCAGGTCGGCGACGGCGGCCGAGGAGCCGTGGTGCAGTTGCACGCGCAGGCCCGGGAGTTCCTCGGCCACGGCGCGCAGCATCGCGGGGAGGTGGAGGTGGCTGAGGAGGCTGACGTAGCCGAGCCGGATGTCGCCCTCGACGCCGTCGGCCACCCGGCGGGCCCGTACGACCGCGGCCGTCTGAAGGTCGAGCAGCCGCTGCGCGTCGGCGGCGAAGACCTCGCCGGCGGCGGTCGGCTTCGCGCCGGACGGGCCGCGGTCCAGCAGGCGCACGCCGAGCATGCGCTCCAGGCGCTGGATGGACTGGCTGAGCGGGGGCTGGCTCATGCCGAGCTCCTCGGCGGCCCGTCCGAAGTGGCCCTCGCGGACCACGGCGAGGAACTGTTCGAGAAGGCGCCGGGACAGGGCGATGTCGGCGATATCCTCAGCCATATCAGTCATGCCTCAATCATATATTGGACAGACCTTTCCCGGTGGGTGTGGAGTGGATCGTGCACGGCCTGGAACGGCTGGGAACGGCCCAGAGCGGCCCGGAGATGCGGGCGCCGGTCCGAACCTCGTTCGGCGCAGTCGGCTTGTTGCGCCGTGACCTGGACCGTTTGCTGGAAACGGTCCATCGGCGGGTCCAGGCCGGGCTGTCCGGTTCTCCTGATTCCTCTGGGGTGATTTTCATGGCGGTCGTGACGATCGTCGGCGCCGGTGTCATCGGCATCTCGTGGGCGCGCCTGTTCGGCGAGGCGGGCTGGGAGGTCCGGGTCAGCGACCCGCGGCCGGACCTGGACGAGGTGGTGGCGCGCGAGCTGGCGGGCCTGGCGGTGACGGCGACCCGCGACCTGGCCGCGGCGGCGGACGGCGCGGACTTCGTACAGGAGGCCGGGCCGGAGCGGATCGACGTCAAGGAGCAGATGTTCGCCACGCTCGCCGCGCACACGCGCGACGGCGTGGTGCTGGCCTCGTCCTCCTCGTCCCTGCTCCCCTCGGCGATCGCGCAGCACAACCCGGCGGCCGGCCGGATCGTCATCGGCCACCCCTTCAACCCGCCCGAGCTGATGCCGCTGGTGGAGGTGGTGCCCGGTACGGAGACCTCGGCCGCGACGGTCGAACGGGCGGTGGAGGTGTACCGGGGGCTCGGCAAGCTGCCGATCCGGCTGAAGAAGGAGATCCCCGGGTTCGTCGGCAACCGCCTACAGAAGGTGTTCAACGACCAGGCGATCCATCTGGTGCAGCAGGGCGTCATCGACGTACGGGATCTCGACGACCTCGTGCGCGCCTCGCTCGGGCTGCGCTGGGCCACGATCGGCCCGTTCCAGAGCGGTGCCCTCGGCGGAGGGCCGGCCGGCATGCGCCACCTCGTGGAGCACGTGGGCTCGCAGATGCGCTTCGAGACCGGCAGCCCCGACCCGGCGCGGATGGACGAGGTCCTGGGCGCGGTCGAGCAGGCCTACGGCACCGGCGAGGACGCCTACGAGCGGCTGGCCGAGCTGCGTGACCGGCGTACCCGCGGCGCCCTGGCGCCGCTGGACTGGCCCGAGCCCGAGCCCCAGCCGGAGTCGGAGTCCGGTGCCGGTGCCGGTGCCGGTGCCGGTGCCGGTGCCGGTGCCGCGGAGGGTGCCGGTGCCGCGGAGGGTGCCGCCGACGGAGGCCGGAAGTGACCGGGCCCGGATCGGACAGCGCCCGGCCGGCGCCCGGATATCTGCTCGCCCTCCAACTCCACCCCGGACGCGTGCTGAAGGTGAGCATCCCGGACGGCCGGGTGCAGACCCTGGTCGAGGACGCCGGAGCCTCGCCGGACGGCATCGTCGTGGAGTCCGGCACCGTGTACTGGACCACGATGGGCCTCCCCGAGGCAGATCCCCACACGCCGGGCGAGGCCGGATACGACTTCTCCCGGCGCAACGGCGGCGTCCACGCCTGGAGCCCGTACAGCGGCGGCCCCCGGCGCAATATCGTGCCCGCCGGGGCGATGACCACCGGCAAGCAGCTGACCTCGGACGGCGCCGGCACGCTGTACTGGGGCGACCGGGAAGGCCACCGGGTCAGCCGGGTCCGCACGGACGGCAGCGGCCTGAGCGACCTGGTCGTCAACCCGGCCCAGGACGGGATCATGGGCGAGTGCGTCGGCGTCGCCGTCGACCCGGCCCACGGATACCTGTACTGGACGCAGAAGGGCCCGGCCAAGGGCGGCAAGGGCCGCATCCTGCGCGCCGGCCTGGACATACCCGCCGGCCAGAACGCCGAGCACCGCAGCGACGTCGAGGTGCTGTGGAGCGGCCTGCCCGAGCCCATCGACCTGCACCTGGACGCAGGCCGGCTCTACTGGACCGACCGCGGGGCCGCCCCGCACGGCAACACCCTCAACCGGGCGCCCGTTCCCGCCCCCGGCGCCGCGGGCCGCGCCCCCGAGATCCTGGCCGACGGGTTCGCCGAGGCGATCGGCCTCGCCGTCGATCACACGGCCGGCCTCGCCTATACAGCCGACCTGGGCGGGCACATCCGCGAGGTCCCGCTGCCCGACGGCCCGGCCGCGGGCCGTCGCCCCCGCGAGGTCGTCGCGCTCGGCACTCCGCTGACCGGGCTGTGCCTGCTGCCTCCCGCGTGAGCTGTGCCTGCCGCCCCTCGCCCGACGCGACCGGGGCGGGGCCGGCGCACCGCCCC
The DNA here is from genome assembly GCF_042800135.1 of Streptomyces sp. NPDC057654. Classification (NCBI taxonomy): domain Bacteria; kingdom Bacillati; phylum Actinomycetota; class Actinomycetes; order Kitasatosporales; family Streptomycetaceae; genus Streptomyces; species Streptomyces sp. NPDC057654. The sequence goes on from NZ_JBHVHQ010000016.1 coordinate 27,127, forward strand.
ACCCCACCCCGCCCCACACCGCCCTGACCAGCCATCGCATCAAGAAGCAGCAAGAAGCAGCAGGAACCACTCCGGAACCGTACGAGCCACCGCCCACGAGCGGTGCACCAGAGGAGATGAACGGCACATGGGTCTCACCCTTCCCACCGGTATCGAGCAGCGGCCGGTGGCCGTCATCGGCGCGGGCACCCTGGGGCGCCGGATCGCGCTGATGTTCGCCACCCGCGGCGGCTTGGTCCGCATCTACGACAAGTCGGAACCCGCGGGCGAGGCGGCGAAGACCTACGTCGAGCAGAACGTCGCCGAGGTGGCCGCCCGCGTCGAGGGCGGCACGCCGGGCCGCGTCGAGGTGACCGACGATCTCGCCGAGGCGCTCGCCGGGGCCTGGCTGACCGTCGAGGCGATCCCGGAGCGGCTCGACCTGAAGAAGAGCGTCTTCGCCGATCTGGACGCCCGCGCCGAGCCCGACGCGATCCTGGCGAGCAACTCCTCCTCGTACCCGACCAGTCAGTTCATCGACCGCGTCGGCCACCCCGAGCGGGTGGTGAACATGCACTTCTACATGCCGCCGGTACAGAACGCGGTCGACCTGATGGCGAACGGACAGACCGACCCGGCCGTACTCGCCTTCCTCAAGGAGAAGCTGCCCGCGTACGGCGTCTTCCCGTTCGAAGCGCACAAGGAGTCGACCGGCTTCATCTTCAACCGCATCTGGGCCGCCATCAAACGCGAATCCCTGGAAGTGGTCGCGGAGGGCGTCTCCACCCCGCAGGACGTCGACCGCATGTGGGAGATCAACATGGGCACCCCCGCCGGTCCGTTCCGCATGATGGACCACGTCGGCCTGGATGTCGTCCTGGACATCGAGGAGCACTACGCCGCCGAACTCCCCGGCCTGCCCACCGGCCCCCGCGAGCTGCTGAAGCGGTACGTCGAAGCCGGCCACCTCGGCGTCAAGACCGCCCGTGGCTTCTACGACGACTACCCCGCCGACGCCTGAACCCAGCATGCCGTTGGTCGGCTCACGAAGTCGCGGCGTCCGCGGCGGGCCGGCGCGGATCCCGTACGGTCCGGGGCCGGGCTGTTCAGTGCGCGGTGAGTCCGCCGTCGACCACCAGTTCCGCGCCGGTGACGAACGAGGAGTCGTCGCAGGCCAGGAAGAGGATCGCGGGTGCGATCTCGTCGGCGCGGCCGGCCCGGCGCATGGGGGTGCGCTGGATGTCCGGCTGCTGGTCGCCCTGGTCGTCCAGGAGTTCCTGGATCATCGGTGTGGCGATCACGCCGGGATGCACGGAGTTGATCCGTACTCCCTGCCGGGCGTATTCGACCGCGGCGGTCTTGCTCAACAGGCGCACGGCTCCCTTGGACGCCTGGTAGGCCGCGGCCGCACCGCTTCCCACCAGGCCGAGTACGGACGAGGTATTGATCACCGACGCGTTGCCGCTCGCCCGCAGGAGCGGCATCGCCGCCTTCATGCCGAGCCATGTGCCTTTCTGGTTCACGGCGATGACGCGGTCCCACTCCTCTTCCCGCGTGTCCTCGATGCCTGGCCAGTCCAGGATCCCGGCGAGGTTCACGAGCACGTCCAGCGTTCCGAACCGGTCGCGTACGAGGGTGACCACCTCGTCCCACTCCCGCGCGGAAGAGACGTCGAGACGGGCGGCGACGACCTCCGTGCCACGTGCCCCGATCCAGTGAGACAGCTCCCGCAGGGGGCCTTCGGCGATATCGGTGAGCACCAGCCGGGCGCCTTCGCGGGCGAAGAGTTCGGCGGTCGCTGTGCCGAGGCCGCCGGTCGCGCCCGTGATCAGCGCGACCTTGCCGTCAAGCCGTCGTCCTGCCATGGATAGGGACCTCAATTCTCGCTGCTGCTGACTGACGGACTGACGGGCTGACGGGCTGACTGACGGGCTGCTGCATCGGGTGGCCCTTTCGTCCGCCGAGGGCGGATTCGCCTCCCCCGGCCTCTTCTACGACGGCTCCTGCTCCCGGTGGAGCACGAGGTGCTCGTGGTAGAGCACTCCGTCCCGGATGTCGCCCGTGGCGGTGAACCCGGTGTCGTCGACGTAGTCCAGGTGGCTGCCGGTCACCGTGTACCGGCCGGTGTACGCGCTGCGCCGCTCGCCGCGGGCTTCGTCGTAGCGCCCGTCCGGCAGCAGCTCCTGCCGGATGTGACCATCCGCGGTCACCCACATCCCGACCACGTCCACGTGGTCGCCCTCGACGGCAACGGCCATGGCCGACTCCTCTCCTCGAACGGCGCGGCCCTTGCCGCTCCCTTCCGAGTCTGCGCAGGTCAGCGGCCATCAACCAGGACGTGCGCTGCCGGGGTGCGGCACACCCAGGCAGCACACCCCACCGCCGCCTAGCCTGAGCACATGGACGACAACCACCTGGGAGACTTCCTGCGCACACGCCGCGCCGCACTGCGGCCGCAGGACGTCGGCATCCCGAGCTACGGGGCCCGCAGGGTCGCCGGACTGCGCCGCGAGGAGGTCGCCGTCCTGGCCGGAGTCAACGCCGACTACTACACCCGCCTGGAACAAGGCCGCGAGCGCAACCCCTCACCCCAGGTGCTCGACGCACTCAGCCGCGCACTGCACCTCGACACTGACGCCCGCGCGCACGCGTACCGGCTGGCGGGGGCCACACTCAACGACCAGCCCTCCGCCCACGCCGCCGAGCGGGTCAGCCCGGCGCTGCGGCAGCTGATGGACGGCTACCCGAACACCCCCGCGTTCGTCATGAACCGGACCCTGGATCTCCTGGCCGCCAATGCCCTGGCCGATGCCCTCTACGCCCCGTTCGAGCCGGCGGACAACTTGGCCCGCATGGCCTTCCTCGACCCCGCGGGCCGCGGCTTCTACGCGGACTGGGACCGAGCGGCACAGGCCACCGTCGCCAATCTGCGCGAGGCCGCCGGATTCGACCCGGATAACCCACGGCTGCGCGAACTCGTCCGCGCCCTCACCGAACACAGCGCTGACTTCACCCGCCTCTGGAACACCCACGCCGTGCACGGCAAGACTCAGGACACCAAGCATTTCCTCCACCCCGACGTCGGCCCCCTCGCCCTCACCTACCAGGCCTTCGACGTACGCGAAGCCCCCGGCCAGCAACTCGTCATCTACCACGCCGAACCAGACAGCCCCAGCGCCCACTCCCTCGACCTGCTCGGCTCCATCCACGCCACCAGAAGCCGGCCCGCCCCTCGGTTTCATCGCTGACACGCGCGCTTGCGGGACCTCCGGCACGACGAGTTCGGGTTCCTCGTCGAAGCACCGGTTCACCACGTCACTCCCGCTCCCCTGAATAACGCCTCGTACATCATCTGCTTGGGCAGCCGGGCCGTGAACTCGCGGCGGGATGAGTCGTACGTGATCACCGGGGATGCCGTGTGCTGCCAGATCACGTTGGTCAGCTCGTCGACATCACTGGAGCGGCGGCTCGCGTCGAGCGAACGGGCGGTGTCGGCTGCGGTGTTCCGGGCTTGCTGGAGGATCGACGACACGGCTCCGTCATCCTGGACGGTTGGTCCGACGTCAGTCGGTCCGCTTCCAGGCGGTGAGCTGGAAGAGCCGGGCCGTGTGCATATACGGCGGGCGAGCGGTGGTGGCGAGTTCGAGGCGTTCGAGGTCGGCGTAGAAGTCCGGTTCGTGCTTGCGTGCGTCGTCGGTGATGTAGTCGCAGAAGCTGCGGATGCCGTAGTGGGCGATGTCCCGGCACCCGAGGTCTCGCAGGTGAGGAATGATCTCTTCGGCCGTGTGGAGGGTCAGCGACGAGTCGAACGTCTGGGTCCGGGCCTGGTCGGTTTCGAGTGCGGCGAGCGCGGCCGCGGGGTCCATCTGTCGGACAGCGATGTTCAGGGGTGCTGAATGCCGGTTGATCGCCATGACAGAGATCACGCCCCCGGGCTTCAGCGGGGCGAGCGCCGAAGTGAGAGTGCCCGGCACGTCCTCCACGTATTGCAGGAGGTTGTGGCAGAGCACGACATCGAACTGCCCGTCAGCGAGGTCGCGGGGCAGGGCGGTCGCGTCGGCCTCTACGCAGTTGATCAGCTCTGTCACGCCGCCCGCCACGGCTCGCTCATCGGCCGCGGCCAGCATGGCGGGTGCGTGGTCGACGATGGTGACATGGTGCCCCCGGGCCGCGAGGCGGACGGCGTCGCCGCCATCGCCGCCGGCGAGGTCGAGTATCCGCAGCGGCTCGGCGCCCGGGCCGCCGAGCCGGCCGAGCAGGTTGGCCTCCGCGACCGAGTAGCGCAAGCGCCCCCAGGGGGCTTCCTGCCACTCGCGCCAAG
>NZ_JBHVHQ010000017.1:0-29718 GCF_042800135.1 Streptomyces sp. NPDC057654
TCATCGAACTGGACTGCCACAGCCTGTTCAGCGAGGACGGCTGCCAGCGCCTCCTGTGGTTCACCGCCCCGCCGGGCACCGAGGGCGCGGCCCAGCTGGAGCTGCTGTCCGTGATCGGCACGCAGGACATGTCCGGCGAGAACGAGCCGGGGCGGCTACGGACGCGGTGACGCCCGTACGCGCCCGCGGCCTCGCCGCCCTATTCCGCTGCTCCCGGGGACCCCAGGGCGAGCAGGGCCCGCGAGGCCGCGTCGTCCGCCGGGTGGAAGGCCCAGATCCGGTGGCCGTCGCTGTCCGGCAGTTCCAGTACGTGCTGGTCGAGGACGAGGGGACCGACTCGCGGGTGGTGGAAGATCTTGCGGTCCATCGCCTTCTCGTAGAGCTGGTGCTCGCCCCAGGCGGTCCGGAAGACGTCGCTGCCCGCTGCCAGCTCCTCGACCAGCGGAGTCAGGCGGGTGGATTCCGTTTCGGGGCCGGCCTGCGCACGTAGCGCCGCCACCATGCAACGGGCCAGCTCGGGCCACTCTGCGAAGAACGACGGGGCTGCGGGGGCGAGGAAGACCAGGCGGGCGTAGTTGTCGCGGGGGTCCAGCCCTTCATGGAGAAGGCCGCCGAGCGGGTTGACGGCCAGGATGTCGAGTCGGCGGTTCACGAGGAGGGCGGGCACGGCCAGGGAGCCGAGCAGTCGGCGTACGGACGCCAGCCGACGGGGGTACATGCGGCGACCGGCCTCCCGGCCCTCCCCGGCCTCCTGATCCGTGTCCATGTTCATGCCCGTGTCCGTGCCCGAGGCGGCGAGACCTCGCAGGTGCCGGGCCGCGACGCCGTCCAGCAGCAGCGCCTCGCTGAGGCCGTCCACCACGGTGCGGGACGGCCGCCGCTCCCTGCCCTGTTCGAGGCGCACGTAGTAGTCGGTGCTGATCCCGGCCAGGAGCGCCACCTCGTCCCGCCGCAGCCCCGGCACCTGGCGCTGCGCGCCTGCGGCCAGCCCGTGGTGTTCGGGCTGTACCTGCCCGCGCCTGGCACGCAGGAAGCCGGCCAGCGGCCCGGCGGCGTCGTGGCTGCTCGAAACGTTCATGCAGCCGAGCGTAAGGGGGCGGGGGCGGGGCGGGGTGGGTGTGCGACTCCTACCCGCCCCCGGAGAGGGGCGCATACCGTCCCGGAGGCGTACGTACGTACTCCAAAACGGAACGCCACAGCCCCCACAGCCCCCACAGACCTGATAGATCCCACAGACCTCTCAGACCCCTCAGACCTCGCGCTCCAGAGAAGAAAAGAGACAAGTCGATGTTCGTCGTCACGGGCGCCAGCGGTAGAACCGGACGTGCCGCAGCCGTGCACTTGCTCGCGAACGGGCACCCCGTCCGAGCCGTCGGCCGCTCGGCCCAGCGCCTCACCGACCTCGCCGAACGAGGTGCCGAGGTACGGGAGGCCGACCAGACCGACGCGGCAGCACTGACGGAAGCTCTCCGCGGCGCGTCGGGCGTCTACGCGGTGATCCAGCCCAACTACATTCCCGACCACCCCGACTTCGGCGGCTTCCAGGACCAGGTGGCAGCCGCCCTGACCGAGGCGGTGGCCGCGTCCGGCGTGCCCCGCGTCGTCGGTCTCAGCAGCTGGGGAGCCCAGCACCCCGAGGGCACCGGCCCGGTCAAGGGCCTCCACCGCTTCGAACAGCGCCTGTCGGCTGTCCCCGGAGTCGACACGCTGTGGCTGCGAGCGGGCTATTTCATGGAAAACCTGCTGGACCACGCCGACACCGCCAGGACCCGCCACCGCATCAGCGCCCCCTTCGACCCCGACCTTCCCCTGCCCTTCGTCACCACCCGCGACATCGGAATCCGGGCGGCGGAGGAACTCGCCACCGGGAATTGGCGAGGTACGGAAATCCTGGAACTCCAGGGCGAACGCGACGTCAGCATGCGCGAAGTCGTAGCAGTGATCGCGAAGGCGACAAGCGCCGACGACCTTGTTTACGAACAGACCAGCACCGCCGCGTTCCACGCGGAACTCCGCAGGAACGGCGTCTCCGCCGACGTCGCGGACATGATGGCCGAGGTGGGCGAAGCCCTCAATACCCGCCACACGCGAATGCAGCAGCCACGCACTGCCCGTACAGCCACCTCCACCACCATCGAGCAATTCGTTGAGGAGGAATTCGCGCCCCGCTACCGCGAAAGCGCGTAGGAGCGTCAGACGTCCCCGAAGCGCCGCACGAAGCGTCGCTGCCATGGGGTCTCCACGGCGCGAGGACGGTAGTTCCGGCGGACGTACGCCACGGCCTGGTCGGCCGGAACACCGTCGAGAACGGCCATACACGCGAGGGCCGTTCCCGTTCGCCCGAGCCCGCCCTCGCAGGCGATCTCGACGCGTTCGTCCTTCGCCCGGGCCAATGCCTCTGTCAATACGTTTCGGGCTTGCTCACGGTCCTTGGGAAGCCGGAAGTCCGGCCACGGGAGCCAACGAGCTTCCCATTCGGTAGGCGGAGGCTGCTTGCCGAGCAGATAGACCGCGAAGGACGGCGTCGCCCCCGAGGGGAGCGGTTGACGCAGACCCCGGCCGCGTACCAGGACGCCGGATGGAAAACGTATGGTGCCGACGTCTGTCGGGCTCCAGCTCTCAGCCATACGTGCACCTTACGGTCGGGGGAGGACGCCCGAGGTCTCCCCGGCCCGCGTCAACCGCGGAGGAAATACAGAACGGTCGTGGTGCCGGCGGAGGCCACGAGGAGCCCGCGCAGCAGCCACGCGGGGAGGCGGCGGGCGAGATGGGCGCCGCCGAAGCCGCCGATCGCGGCGCCGGCCAGCATGGCGAGGAGGATCAGCGGCGACCCCAGGGCGTCGGACGTGAGGAGGAGAAGCACGGTCGCGCTGGCGTAGATCGCCGCGAGCTGGGTGACCCGCATCGGGTTGCTGACCGCCGCGTCGAGGCCGAGGCCGACGCTCCACACGGCCATCATCATGATGCCTACGGCTCCGCCGAAGTATCCGCCGTACACGGCGAGGAAGAACTGGCCGATCAGGACGGCCCGCGCGCTCATGCCGACGGGGCGGCCGAGGGCGGTGTTGAGCGCGCGGGAGAGGCGGCGCCCGAAGGCGACGAGGAGCGTGGCGAAGGCGAGCAGCCACGGCACAGCCGCCTCGAACGACGCCGCGGGCAGGGCGAGCATGAGACCGGCGCCGACCGCGCTTCCGGCGGCGCTGATCACGGTGAGGGTCTTCGTGGACGCCTCGCCGACCGGTACGAGGTCGCGTCGGCTGACCGACGCGCTGACCACGGCGCCGGGGACGAGGGCGATGGTGGACGAGGCGTTCGCCGTGACGGGCGGCAGGCCGGCCGCCACCAGGGCGGGCAGCGCCACGAACTTGCCACCGCCGCCGATGGCGTTCAACACCCCGGCTCCGACGCCGGCGGACAGGACGAGCAATATCTCTGGCACCCGCCGATGATCACCCTGCGACCGGCGGGCCCACAATGCGCGAACGGCGCACTGTGCATTAGGCAGTGCCATAGGCTGACGCGGGTGCGCTACGACCTGGACGACCTGCGGCTCTTCCTCGACATCGTGCGGGAGGGGTCCATCACGGCGGGCGCCCGCCGGATGCATCTGAGCCTGCCGTCCGCCAGCGCCAGGGTGCGCGCGCTGGAGCACCACGCGGGTGTGGCCCTGCTGATCCGCGGCCGCAGAGGGGTACGCCCCACCCCGGCGGGTACGACCCTGGCCCGGCACGCCCGCGAGGTCCTGGCCCAGACGGCACGCCTCGACAGCGCCGTCGCGAGCTACACCCGGTCCCCGAGCGCGCCGCTGATCCTGCTGGGCGGCGGCTCCGCGATGCACCGGCTCGTACCGCGGGCCCTCGTCTCGTTCCTGCGCGCCCAGCCCGACGTCGACGTCACGGTCTCCGAGAGCCGCACCCCGCAGACGGTACGGACGCTGGCCGACGGCGCGGCCGACCTCGGCGTCGTCCTCGACGACGAGGCCCGCGACTGCGGCCTGGCCATGGAACCCCTGGGAGACGACTCCCTGGTGGTGATCGGCCAGGCAGGCGGAATCCTCACCGGCCGCACCTCGCTCACGTACAGCGAAGCAGCCGAACACCCCTTGGTCGGCCTCGACGCCGACTCCTCCCTCCGCCGCTGGATCGAAAAACACCTCGGCCCCCACGCCCCCGCCGTGCGCTACCGCACCAGCGTCGCCGACCTCAGCGTCCTGATCGCCCTGGTCTCCGCCGGCGTAGGCCTGGCCGTCGTCCCCCGCCGCGCCATCGCCCCCAGCCAGTCCCTCGACGTCTGCGAACTACAGGACCCCTGGGCCCGCCGCCACCACCTCCTCGCCTGGGGCGTCAAGGACGGCACACCGTCGACAGCGACGAAGGTTCTCGCCGAACACTTGAGGCAAGCGGCGTTGTCATTGCCGACGACGGTACGGCCGGAATGACCGTGCATTTCCGCCCAGACGACCGCCTGCGTTCAGGAGGGGCAGGCAGCGTCGCCCTGCCATGGTGAACCAGGCCGCTGATTGATCGGCTGCGCGCTGCCCCGCAGCCGCTCGTCAGTCAGTGGGCACCGGTGGTTTCGCGACGCCGACGAAGTTTCCGGAGACAGGTCGGATATGGGCTGACCATCCCAGAGCGGTGAGGTCGCCCGTCAGGGTCTCGGCGTCGTGGAATACCTTGACGATGCGGTAAGGGCGGCCGTCGTTCCAGTGGCGCACCGCCGTAGGCACGGAGCGGTCCGGGAGTACGTCCTCTTCCGCGGCCATGGCGGGGCCGTCGTCGATGAAGACCGCGTTGCCGCCCGGCGCGAGGGCGGCGGCGACGGAATTCCAGAAGTCCGGCAATCGCGCCGGCGGGACATGGGACAGCCAGAAGGCGAAGAAGACCGTGTCGTAACGCTGCGGCGGCGTCCATTCGAACAGGTTCGTTTGAACGAACTGGACGTTGTGGGACGGCGTACGCGTCCGGGCAATGGCCAATACTTCGGCGGCCGCGTCGACAGCCGTCACCGAATGTGCCCGCGCGGCGAGCAAGGGAGTCCATCGGCCCGTTCCGCAGGCCAGTTCCAGCACATCACCGGCGATCGGGAGGTCGTCGAAGACGGTCGGCAATGCCCGCAGGTCATCGCGCTCCGCATAGGACCGGTCGTATTCGGCCGCGCCGGCTCTGTAGTAGGCCATCTGCTCCGCCAGGAGAGCGTGATCATCCATGCGCATACCCACTTTCCGGATCGTCCGGTTCGGGCTACAGGACCGGCGGGCCCTGCTCGATACGGCGCAGCACCGGTTCCAGCCGGTCGATGTTCTCGCTGACCTGGGTCTGCCGCTCGTCCCACCAGGTGGCTCCCGCCTCGGCCAACGGTGCGATCAGGTCGCGGGTCTTGGCGGCGTCGCCGCCCGGCGTGGCGCCCCCGAGGACGATCTCGAAGGACTCGATGGACTCGAAGGAGGAGGAGCCGGCGTCGGCGTTGACCCTGTCCGCACGCTGCTCGCGCAGGTAGGCGACCAGATCGCGGACCTGATCCACCGGCGGTACGCAGCCGTGCTTGGCGTCCTCGAACAGCGGGACCGCGCCGTCCCAGCGCGCCGCCCGGCGCATCGGCGGGCGGCTCGGCCAGAAGCCGGCGATCCAGACCGGCGGCCGAGGACGCTGCACGGTAGCGGGCAGCAGCGTCACGTCCCGCGCCTGGTAGTGCCGTCCGTCGTGGTTCACCGGCTCACCCGACCAGAACCGCTGGAGCAGGTCCAGGCCCTCGTCCAGCCGCTCGGCCAGCACCTTCAGATCAGCGGTGTCGCCGAAGCTCTCGTACTCGTCCTCCACGGGCCCGCCCAGCCCCGCGCCGAAGGTGACCCGGCCGCCGCTCAAGACGTCCAACGTCGCGATCTGGCGCGCCAGTTGCTGCGGACGTCGCCGGGGGACCGGAGTGACCAGCGTGCCCAGCTTGAGGCGGGAGGTCGCCAGCGCGGCGGCGGTCAGGAGCATCCAGGGGTCCCCGAACGGCCTGTTCCCGTGGTAGCGGTGCAGTACATGGTCCCAGACGAACAGCCCGTCCCACCCTGCTTGTTCGGCTGCCGTGGCTACTTTGGCTACGGTCCGGGGGTCGGCGAAGTCGCCGAAATTCGGAATGTTCACCGAGAAGCGCATCCCCGCATCCTGCTGTACGGCACCGCCCCCGGCAACCGATATACGTGCCACGCCCGGGGCCGTCGAGGAATCGGAGGCCGCGACGGCGACAGCGCCATGTCACCCCGAACGCTCGCTGAGAATGTACGTCGCGGTAAGCGCCACCGCGCGGTCGTCGTCATGGGACAGATCCGCCAAGGCACGCGACGCCGTGGCCCCCGGAATATCCGCGAGCGCCTGCGTCAGCCGCCGACGCGCAGCGGGTGAGTCCGGCGACAAGCCCGGCCGCGATCCGATCCGCCGACGCGAGATCACGCACGAGCATGCTCAACGCATCAGCGGCATCGGCATCGTTCACCCCCTCGACGACCATTCCGATAAGCGTCGGAATCGCGTCGGCGCCCCCGCGCGCCCCGAGAGCCAACGCCGCACACCCACGGACCGCGGCATCGGCGCTCGCAAGGGCATCCCGCAAAAGCCCGGTCGCCGCATCGCTCGGAATCTCGGCAATGGACTGGACGGCACGCTTCCGCACGTCGGCGACCGATGAGCCGAGGCCCTCCGCCAGCAGTGCCAATCCGTCGTCGCCCGATCGAGCCAGCGCCCATCGAAGGGCTCCGGCGACGTTCGGGTCGGCCTCGCCCAACACCGCCTCGACCAGGGCGTCCACCGGCACCGGAATTCCTTCGTCCGAAACCGTCGAGGCCGCGGGGGCCAATGCCGCGCGCTGGCGATTCCCGGCGCTCTCCGACCCCAGGCCCTGGAGGAGAGCGATGACCTGAAGGGCGTCCTCCCAATCGGCGGGTTCCGCGGCGCCGATCCGGCCGAGCCGGGTGAGCAGTTCCGTTTCACGCGCGATACGTTCCCGGGTCTGCCGAATGAGATCGTCCACGAGCTCCGAAGGCTTGAATCCGGGGTCATCGAGCGCACGCCCGACCTCCCGCAGTGAAAGCCCCAATGACCGCAGGCTCTCGATATGAAGGATCCGTCGGATATCGTCGCCGGAGTACTCCCGATAGCCGGCCCCGGTACGTCCCGTCGGCCGCACGAGCCCGAGCGATTCGTAGTGCCGGAGCATGCGGGCACTGACCCCCGACCGCCGTGCGACATCACCGATCAACACTGCCCGTTACCTCTCCTGACCGCTCGGCCCCAGAACTACGATGCGCTTCGCCTCCTCGATCGCGAAGTCGAATTCGGCACCCGGGTCGCGCGACAGCCGTTCCGTGGCGATCGCGTGCTGACGCACCCGAGGGTCGGGATTCGCCGTCGCGGCGCGCAGAACCGGCGCCATCACCTTACCGAGTCCGATCAGGGCCCGGCTGAGGCTCAACCGCGTCTCCCGCTCGCCCCGCCCGAACTGCGTCGCCAGCACCCCGGCCAACTCGGCCTCTTCGCCTTCCGGTACGAGCACCACCGCGGCCCGCCAGGCGCTGCGCGCCACCTCGTCGTCGGCGTCGGTCAGAAGCTCCCGCGTGATGGCGGGCCACGCCTGCCGATCCCCGATCTTGGACAGCGTGTGCAATGCCTGACTCCGAGCCTGCGCACGCCGCGATTCCCGGATCTCGTCGACGAGCTTGGGAATCACCACCGACGGCGAATGGCGAGCGAGCGCCCATGTGAGCGCGTCGCGTACGTAGAACTCGGGCTCGATCGCGCACCGCTCCACGAGTTTGTCGACGATCCGCGGATCGGGGTTCGTGCCGACCGCGATCGCCGCTTGCAGTCGTACCGACGCACTGCTGTTCTCCAGCCCCTGAAGAATTCGCGCCGTTCGCGTGTCCTCTTTCGGCATGGTCATCGGGACCACCTCCTCGGCCACAGTGAACGGCTTGTCACTGTGTCAAGGTCAAGCCGCCTTCCGCCGCCCTATCGCGGGCCCAGAGCCAGCAGCGCCCCGTGAAGCTCGATATCCGCCGGGTGCTCCGCTGACCCACGCGCGTTACAGGCCGCCGTCGCGTCGTCGCCGTTGCCGTCTTCCACGCCCGCCGCCCAGTTCCGGCGCAGTTCGCCGTACCGCCCGGGAATGGCCGACAAGAGGGATACCTCGTGCCGGCTCTCGACCCTGAACGTGGCGAAGAAAACCGGCCCGGCCTCTCCGCCCGACCGAATGGGGGCGCAGATCAACGAACCGGGCCGGCTCTGCGTCACCCAGGAAGGCGGGAGCGAGTGCACGGAGACGGTACTGATCAAAAGATCGTGAGGGGCGTTCTCACGCCATCCGTACCAGCCGTCGGCTGCCGCGCTGTGCACATCGCTCAAGCCCATTCCGCCGACCAGAGCACGCGCCCTTTCGGCTTTCACAGGATCGACGTCGACGCCCATCACGCGCCCCCGGACCCCTACCCGCTCGGCCAGTCGCACGAGGAGCTCGCCGCTGCCGCTGCCTACGAGCAGCACGCTGCCCCCTTCCGGGGCCGAACCGATCGCATCTCGAACGCCATTCATCGGATGTCCGTTCCAGGAGGAAGAAGAAGGCGGAAGGAGGAGACGGAGAAGAAGTGGAACAAGGAAGAAGCCAGGCCGAAGGCGGCCCGCGGTGATCGTCGCATTGATCAACTGTTCAGGGCCAGACAGCGGCTGTGGGAATGTTCTCCGGCGCATTGGTCTCGGCCATCTAGCCGCATCCGACTGCTGACACCTGTTCTACGGTCCATGACATGCGACTATCCCGGCAGCCGCACCAAGATCCCTTCGTCGGCACCGGTTACTGGATTCCTCAAACAGGGTTCACAAATCAGCGCCTTAATCTGTGCCGCGGATGCCTGCCGATGTGCGACCGACAGGCCCTCGCGGCGCGCCTTCACCGCCCGCGCCCTCCGATCGATGATCGAGCATCGCCGGATAAACCGTATCTTCCCCCACGACAAAATTATGCCCCTGGAAAAAGAACCGGATCCCACGGTCATAGGCCGGTCAAGGTGGCTGAATTCGTCTCGGGTCGGTGGCTGGCATCTATTTACGAACGTGTGCCCTGTGTACAGTCCTGAGCTGTGTCCGCCGTGCGGAGCGGAGCAATCCGCTGCCATCGCGTTCGGGCCGGTCATCCTGCGATGAGGAGTACGTCCATGTGCCCAGCAGGTCCTGAACCGCCAGCCGATACCGGAGCCGATACCGGAGCCGATACCGGAGCCGGCTCCGGAATGAGAACTGGAACCGAAGCGGAAGCCGAATGGGAAACCGAACCGGGCGCGCTCGCCCGCATCGATCCCGAAGTCGCCGCACTGTTGGCGGCGGAGCGGGAGAGGCAGAACCACGGAATTCACCTCCTGGCGCCCTCCATGCTCGTCACGCCGGCGATCCGCGAGTGTCTCGCCTCCGACCTGCTGAACCTGGACGGCGAGGGATATCTGCGGAACGGCCTTGCCGACATCTCCGACTACGCCGATTTCGAACGCCGATACCGCGCCGACGGCGGAAGCAAATACAACCCGTCGGGGCCGGTAGCCGAATACGTCGAATTTCTCGCCGCCCGCCGACTCGCGCAGATGCTGTGCGCCGGCGCCGGGCTGGAGCCTGAAGAGCTCAACGTCAACGTCCAGCCGGTCTCGGGCTCCTTCGCCAACCTCGCGGTGCTGCGCGGCGCGCTGTCGCCCGGCGACACCGCCCTGTCCCTCGGCCTGTCATCCGGCGGACACCTCAGCCACGGCGCGCCGTTCCACCAGTCCGGTCAGGACTACGACATCGTCTCGATCGACCACGGGGTCGATGACCAGAGCCTCGATCTCGAAGCCCTCTACAAGACCGCCGCCACGCACAAACCCCGAGTGGTGATCATCGGCGCCAGCTCGTTCCCCCGGAGAATCTCCTGGAAGAAGGTCGCCGACACGGTCAGGGAACTGTCGCCACGGCCGGTGGTGGTCGCGGACATCGCGCACTTCGCCGGCCTGGTGGCCACGGGAACGTACGACAACCCGCTGCCGTGGGCGGACGTGGTGACGATGGTCGGCTACAAGACCCTGGGCGGGCCGAAGAGCGCCGCCATCGCCGTACGCGATCCGGCGCTCGCGCGGCGCATCGACCGCGCCCTCTTCCCCGGCCTCCAGGGCGCGCCCCGGATGGCGGAGATCTGCGCGCTGGCGACTGCCGCGCGCGTGGCCCAAGGCGAGGAGTTCAGGGGGCTCATCCACCGCAGCGTCGCCAACGCGGCCCTCTTGAAGGACGCGCTTGACGACCACGGCATCCATGCCGCGTTCGGCGGGACGGACACCCACATGCTCGTCCTCAAGGACCAAGCGCACGCTGCCCAGCTCGCGCAGTACCTCGAAAGAATCGGCCTTCTCACCAATTCCAACCTCCTTCCCGGCGACCGCGGCCCGTCAGCGGCCAGCGGTATCCGACTGGGCACGGTCGGGGCCACCCAGCGGGGGCTGGAGGCAGTCGCTATTCCCGAGCTGGCCGCGCTGCTCGCCGACGCCTTCACCGAATTCAGGAACTCCTCCGGAACGGGCTCCGCGCAACTCGCCCAACGCTGCCGCAAGTTCGCACGTACGCACCTCGTCGACATCGAGCTCGTGAATCGGAAGGAGCGCACACCATGAACCAACGTCGAGCCGTCTGCCTGCTGAGCGGGGGGCCGGACAGCGTCGTCGCCGCCGCGATCGCCCGCGACGCCGGATATCTGGTGAGCGGACTGTTCGTCGACTACGGGCAGCGCACCGCGAGCCGCGAGGCCAAGTTCGCCGCGCAGAACGCCGCCTGGCTGGGGGTGGAATCGCTGCGCACCGCCGCGGTCCCGTTCCTCGGCGAGATCAAAGGGTCCGCGCTGACGGACACGGCGAGCAGGGTCACCGACGCGACGCGGCACCTGGAATACGTCCCGTTCCGCAATACCATTTTCAACAGCCTGGCGGTCGCCTGGGCCGAGACGCTGGGCGCCGAACGCGTGGTGACCGGGTCGATCGGCGGCCCCTGGATCACCCCCGACAACAGCCCCGACTACTTCCGGGCGCTCAACGGCCTCATCGCCGTGGGCGCCAGGTCCGATATCACCGCGTGGGCTCCTTTGGGGGAGTGCAGCAAGGCGGAGAGCCTGCGCCGCGGAATCGATCTCGGCGTGCCCCTCGGCGAGACCTGGTCGTGCCAGAACGACGCGGACGTGCCGTGCGGCGAATGCAACAACTGCCTCGACCGATCACGGGCCTTCAAGGAGCTCGGCCTCCAGGACCCCCTGGGATGACGAGCATCGCGAACGCGGCACAGGCGCTCGAACCGAGCCTCGTCGTGTCCGAGGTATTCGGCCCGACCTGGCAGGGGGAGGGACCGTCCCTGGGGCGGCTCGCCGTATTCCTCCGCCTCGGTCACTGCAATCTCACCTGTGAATGGTGCGATACCCCGTACACCTGGGACTGGACCCGCCACGAGGCGGCCGAGGAACTGACCGTCATGACGGTGGACTCGGCCGTTCGGCAGGTCGCCCGCGTCGGCGCCCCTCTTCTCGTGATCACCGGAGGAGAGCCGCTGATGCAGCAGCAGGCCCTCGGCACCCTCCTCGCGCGGCTGCCGCCCGGCATCGAAGCCGAGATCGAGACCAATGGGACGATCATTCCGAGCGAGGAGATCCGCGCACGCGCCGCCCGGTTCAACGTATCGCCCAAACTCGCCAACTCCGGAGTCCGCGACGCCAAGCGCGTCAAATCCCGCGCGCTCGCCGCACTCAACTCCACCGGAAAAGCCGCGTTCAAGTTCGTGGTCGGCTCCGCGGAAGACCTCGCCGAGGTCGGCCGGATGGTCGAGGAGAACTCGCTCAAGCCGGTCTACATCATGCCCGAGGGGACGACTTCCGACGCGATCCTGCACGGGCTGCGCGATCTGGACTCGGCGATTCTGGAGCGCGGCTGGAACATCACCCCGAGGCTCCACGTCCTCATCTGGGGTGATCGACGAGGCGTCTGACGGATGCCTGGCGGAAGCACATCGCAGTATCCGTATAGGTCTGGGAGACCACATGGAACTGAGCAAGGAATTTCGCTTCGAATCGGCACATCAACTGCCCTACGTGCCCGAGGGCCACAAGTGCGGACGGCTGCACGGGCACTCCTACCGCGTCACCATTCACATCGACGGCGACGTCGATTCCTCGGCCGGCTGGGTGGTGGACTACGGCGACATCAAAACGGCGATGAAGCCGCTGATCGAACAGCTGGACCACAACTTCCTCAACGAGCTCCCGGGCCTGGAGAACCCCACCAGCGAAGTGCTCGCCTATTGGGTATGGGATCGCCTGCAGCCCAGTCTGCCGCTGCTCTCCGCGATCACCGTCCACGAGACGTGCACATCCGCCTGCGTACTGCGCAAGCCGGCCTGATCAGCGAGAGGACCACGTCGTATGGAGCAGACACTGCCCGGTCACACCGAGGTGATCGACGGCAAGAAACCCCTGCCGGCCCACCGCGTGCAGGATGTGCAGGCGGCGGAGAAGGCGGCCCGCGAGATGCTGGTGGCCCTGGGAGCCAGTGACGACGAGGAGGTGATGCGGAATACGCCGCGGCGGATGGTGCAGGCGTACAAGGAGTTCTTCACCCCCCAGCCCTTCCATCCGACCGTCTTCGACAACCACGACGGATACGACGAACTGGTGGTCGCCTACGCGATACCGTTCCGGTCCATCTGCGAGCACCACTTCCTGCCGTTCATCGGGACCGCGAGCGTCGGCTATATCCCCGGCGCGCATATCATCGGGCTCTCCAAGCTGGCCCGGGCCGTGGAATTCTGCGCCAGCCGCCCCCAGGTACAGGAACGCCTCGTCGTACAGATCGCCGATTGGCTGGAGGAGAATCTCCAGCCCCGCGGCATCGGCGTCGTACTCGAAGCCGAGCACACCTGCATGACACTGCGCGGAGTGCGCTCCCGAGGGGCCAGGACCCGCACGTCGGCGCTGCGCGGACTGGTTCGCTCCTCGGGAAAGCTGCGCGCGGAATTCATGGCGCTCGCCCTGCACGGTGCGTCGCCCGGCGGCGTCGTCCCGCCCCCGCCGTGGGACGGCCCCGACTCCGACGACGACTGGGCCGGGGGCGCAGACCATTGACCACGGTAGGCGCCGACGAGGCTCTCCTCGACGTCCTGGAACGGTCCGCCGTGTTCCAGGCCATCGGGGGGACTCCACTGGTCGGCTTGGAGAATCTCGCCGCCAAAGCAGGCGCCGACGGGCGCCGCCTGTACGGCAAATTGGAGGGAGCGAATCCTGGCGGGAGCATCAAGGACCGTATCGCCCGGCAGATCCTCGTCGACGCGATCGCCTCGGGACGCGTGACGCACGACACCGTGATAGTCGAATCCAGCTCCGGCAACACCGCGATCGGCCTCGCCCAGTTGTGCGCCACCACGGGCCTGCGGATGATCTGCGTCATCGACGCCCGTACCACCACCGCCCACCGCGACCTTCTGCGCGCCTACGGTGTGTCGACCGAAGTCATCGACACACCGGACGCCGTATCGGGAGAATTCCTGCCGGCCCGGCTGGCCCGAGTCCGGCAATTGCTCGCCGAGCATCCGAACAGCTTCTGGACCAATCAGTACGAGAACGAGGCCGTCACCTCCGCGCACATCTCCACCACCATGCCGGAGATCCACCGGGCGCTGCGCCGGCCGCCCGACTACGTATACGGCGCGGTCAGCACCTGCGGAACCCTCGCGGGGTGCCAGCGGTATGTGGAGCAGCGGGGCTGGCCGACACGGATAGTGGCCGTCGACATTCTGGGGAGCGGCATCTTCGGCGTGAAAGCCCGAGGGAACCGCACACTGCCGGGCATGGGCGCCCCGTACCCGCCCCCCTTCGCCAGATTCCTGGAGAAGGCCCATGTCTTCCACGTCAGCGAGGAGGACTGCCGGGCCGGATGCACCCGCCTGCTGACATCGGAAGGGCTGATGGCCGGCGCCTCTTCGGGGGCCGTCGTCACGGCCGCGCTGACGCACATAGCGGCAACCCCGCCGGGTTCCACACATGTGCTGCTCCTGCCGGACCGCGGCGAACGGTATCTGGAATCGGTATTCCTGCACGGCATTCAGGTACCGGGAGCCGCCTCATGAACACGCGCATCACGGTCCGCCGCGGCGACGGACTGATCCTCCCGCTCGACCACGCGCAGTGGGACCGCCGGTCCACGGCGGAGATCGCCGCCGACGCCGGCGAAGCGGACCCCGTATGGATACGCGTCGCGAACTTCCACCGCCGCCCCTTGGAGGTACTGAAGCACCTGCCGCCCGGAGCGCGGATTCTCTGGAAGCTGGAATTCTCCGGATACGCCGCGGACTGCCCTCTCGTACCGGCCTCCCGGTCGATCGACCCGCACGCGTACATCGAAGAGATGCTGTCGCTCCCGCACCACGTCGTGCCGTACACCTTCCTGGACTGGAACCGCGCCGAACTGCTGAGGCTCTACCCGGCCCTGCGACAGCGTCCCCTGCACGTGATCCCGATCGCCCAGAAGCGGCCGGTGGAACGGATCGGGCGGCAGGCAATCCGGGACCTGTACGGAATTCCGGCGGGCGACTTCGTCTACGGAGCCGGCGGGAACGAACTGCATCCAGGAAAGCGCGTCGGCGAGGTGGTCGAAGGTTTTCTGGAGACCTGCACGGACCCGAACGCCCACTTGCTGTGCACCCTGGTCCCTCGCGAATCGGCGACGGCCGCGGCACAGTGGCCCGCCGCGGCAGCCGCACACCCGCGCGTTCATGTGCGGGTCGGCGAATACCACGAATGGGCCTGGATGACCGGCTTCTACCGGGCCGTGGACGTGCTGCTGGCCAATTCCGTCAGCGACTCCTGGGGACGGATGGTCGCGGAGGCCGCGGGCGCGGGCGTACCGGTCGTCGTGCGCCGGGCCCGGTGCGGAACCAACCTGCTGGCGCCGGACCTCGCGATCACCGAAATCCTCCGCGACTTCTCCTCCGAAGGCTTCGTCCAGGCCGTCAAGGACGCACAGGCCGCCGCACCCGCCCTGCGCGCGTACTTCGAGCGGAACTACCGCGCCGAAGCCGTGGTCCAGCACCTGCTCTCCGTGACCGACAGCGAATTGCCCCCGGAGCTCGCGCGCCGGACCCGTCTCCTCGTACGGGATCGTGTGGACTATGAGCGAGTCGCCGAGGTCCTCACATACTGATGGCACGTCAGGTTCAGCGTTGGCAGGGGAAATCCAGTGAACGGCAGGGAAAGGCCAGTGATGGCGGGAGAAGACCGGTGACGGCAGGGGGAGGGGAACGGCCCGGCTCGCGCCGCGCCGAAGAGGCGGACGGCGACGCCCCCGACGACATCGTCGTCGCGGACGGGCTCACCAAGAAGTACGGCGAACGAACGGCCGTACGCGGAATCGACATACGGGTCCGGCGCGGCGAATTCCTCGGATTCCTGGGCCCCAACGGCGCGGGCAAATCCTCCACCCTCCGCATGGTCGCCTGCGTCTCACCCCGCACCGACGGCCTCCTGTCGGTCTTCGGAATGGATCCCGACCGGCACGGCCCCGCGATCCGCGCCCGCATCGGCGTCGTCCCGCAGCAGGACAACCTCGACACCGAACTGAGCGTCAGCGAGAACCTGAGGGTCTACGCCCGGTGCTTTGGCATCCGACGGCCGGAAGTCCGCCGAAAAGTCGCGGAGTTGCTGGAATTCGCGGCCCTCACGGACCGGGCCGGAGCAGAAGTGGAAACCCTCTCCGGAGGAATGCGCCGCAGGCTCACCATCGCGCGCGCCCTGGTCAACGACCCCGAACTCGTCCTCCTCGACGAACCCACCACGGGACTCGACCCGCAGGCCCGCCATCTGCTGTGGGACCGGCTGCTCGGACTCAAGCGCGCAGGCGTCACCCTCGTCCTCACCACGCACTACATGGACGAGGTCGAGCGACTGTGCGACCGGGTGGTCATCATCGACCAGGGCCGCATCATCGAACAGGGAACTCCGGCGGCCCTCATCGAACGGCACGCCCCGCCCGAAGTCGTGGAACTGCGCTACCCGCCGGACCGCCAAGCCGTCGCGGCCGAGAAACTCGCCGGCCTCTGCGACCGCATTGAGACGCTCCCGGAGCGCCTCCTGCTCTTCGTCCACAACTCAGAACAGGCCCTCGCCGAGATCTACCGGAGCGGACTGCCACCGGAATCCAGCCTGGTGCGCCGCAGCACCCTCGAAGACGTATTCCTCCACCTGACGGGCCGCAGCCTTGACGACTGACTACGCGCGCGTTCCGGGCCCGGGCCCCCGGCCCACGACGCCCTCCACCGGCGTCGCGGGGATACGGGGATGCCTGATGGTCCTGGAATGGCAGGCCGTCCACGGAATCCGCAACTGGCGCGGGGCCGCGATCGGAGGCTTCGTCATTCCCGTCGTCACCCTGGCGGCGATCGGATTCGGACTCGGCGCGGTGGTTCCGCACGGCGCGGTCGGCGACAGCTCGTATCTGAGATTCGTGGCCCCCGCCGTACTCGCCACCGCCGCCTTCCAGTACGCCGTGGCCGAGTCGACGGAACCCGTGATGGCCGGCTTCAAATGGCAGCGCACCTATGAAGGCGTGGCCGTCACCCCCGTGACGCCCCCGCAGATGGTCATCGGGCAATTGCTCTGGACCGCCGTCCAAATCGCCGTATCGGGCGCACTGGTGGCAATGGTCATGGTGCTGTGCGACGCCATGGACCCGCTGCCGGCCCTGCTCGCCCTGCTCTTCTCCACCGTCGGCGCGTCGGCCTTCGCCGCACCCGTGATGGCCTTCTCCGCCATGGTCCGCGACGGCTCGGCGTTCACGGCGCTCAACAGAATGATCGTGCTCCCGATGACCCTGGTGGCCGGTACGTACTTCCCGGTCTCCCAACTGCCGGCGGCTGCTCGCGGACTGGCCATGGCAACCCCGCTGTGGCACACGGTCGAACTGTGCCGCGCGGGCGTGACCGGACATTTCTCCGCAGATTCCGTCGTCGTACACCTGGCCGTGCTGGCGTTGTGGGCGGCGGTCGGCCTGGCCGTCACGATCCGCCTCTTCCGGCGCCGCCTCACCTCCTGATCCTCCCGCTCAAGAACCCCGTGAATCCCGTGAACCCTGTGAAAGGAGTTGACGCACACCATGCCAACCTCGGCGGCTGCCCCCCGTACGCGACGGAATCGGCACGAGTCCTTCGCGGGCCGCCCCGGCGTCATACTGCTGCGCTCCGTGCTCGTATACCGCCGGGCCTGGTGGGAAATCCTGTCCGGACTCTTCGAGCCGCTGTTCTATCTGGTGATCCTCGGCAACGGAATGGGGGCCCTGCTCAAAGACAGCCCCGGCCCCCTGGGCGCCGGGTACGCCGCGTTCATCGCGCCCGGACTGCTGGCCGCGTCCGCCATGAACGGCGCGGTCTATGACACGACGATGGGCATCTTCTTCAAACTCCGCCACGCCCGGCTCTACGAAGCCCTCATGACAACGCCGTTGGGCCTGCTCGACATCGCGCTCGGCGAAGTGCTCTGGGCCGCCCTGCGAGGCGCCGCCTACGGCACCGTCTTCATCGGCGTGATGGCCGCGCTCGGCCTCGTACCGTCGCCGTGGGCCGTCGCCGTTCCCGCGGCGGCATTCGTGGTGGCCCTGGGATTCGGGGCCCTCGGACTGGCCGCGACGACCTTCATGCGCACCTGGCAGGACACCCAATTCGTCCGGCTGGTCACCGTTCCCCTGCTGATGTTCTCCACCACGTTCTATCCGATCTCCGTATACCCGCAGCCGGTGCAGTGGGCCGTTCGCGTCACACCCCTCTACCAGGCGATCGAGCTGATGCGAGGGCTCGTCGGCGGGCATATCGGCCCGTCGCTCCTCGTCCCTCTCGGCTATTTCGCGGCGGCACTGGGGCTCGGGCTGCTGGTGGCCGCCCGGCGCCTGAACCGGCTGCTCACCCATTGACACACCGCGATTCTCGAAACACCGCGTTCCTCGATATACCGCATTCCGCGGACCTCCGGAGGCCAAGAGAAAGGCCGGTGTTGTGTGTGCGTACTGATTCGACGCCCCTCGCGGGGCGCGTACTCCTGAAGTTCACAGCCGTACTGGCCCTGGCCCTCCCGGCGATTCTGCCGCCGGAGCCCGCCGCCGCGACGGCACAGTCCTCACAGCCCTCGGACGGGCCCGAATGCCACCGCACGACGGTGGCGGCGGTGGCGCACCAGGACGACGATCTGCTGTTCATGAGCCCCGACCTGGAAAAGGACTACCAGCGGGGCAACTGCCTGAAGATCGTGTACCTCACCGCGGGGGACGGCGGGGAATGCGCGCTCTTCTACGAGTCCCGCGAGGACGGAGTCCGGGCGGCGTATTCCCTTCTCGCCGGCGTCCCCGACGCCTGGAAGAACGGGCACATACGCCGCTACGGCCACCGAATACGCACCTCGCGGCTCACCGTTCCGGCCGGCCGCCCCGGGATAGAGGTGATGTTCATGCGGCTGCCCGACGGGTTCGAAAGGGGACAGGGCTCGGCCGCCGGCCGCTATCAGAGCCTCCAGAAGCTGTTCGACGGACGAATACCCGACATCACGGCAATGGACGGCAGCGCCGCATACACCGAACGAAGCCTCGTCGCGACGCTCCGCACGATCATCGACACGGCCCGCCCCGATACGGTGCGCACCCTGGATTACGACAACACCAGGCTCGGGCGGAGCATCGAACCCGGCGCCGATCACAGCGACCATTCCATAGCGGCCCGCCTGGTACGTATCGCCGACATGGCCAACCTGACGAAGACGGACGGCTCCGGCGGTCGCCGTCCCGTACCGCTGATCGCCTACCGCGGATACGCGATCGACCAATTGCCGCAGAACCTGCCCCCGGCACTGGAACAGCGCAAGGCCCAGCTCTACCTGACCTATTTCCGGCATGAGGGCTGCCGTCCCGCCGACTGCCCGCCGCAGCCCCCGCCCGTACTCCCGTCCTACCCCGCCTGGTGGGCGCGCGAATACCGCCGCACGCCCCCCACGATCGCGCCCGGCACCCTCGTCTCCTGGATCGGCTCCAACACCGCGCCCACCACGGACGACAACACCGGCCGCTGCCTGGACGCGTCCGCGAGCAGCGGAACGGACCCCCGACAGGTCCGCACCGCCGCCTGCGACGGCAGCGTGGCGCAGAACTGGAACACGGCCGGGGGCACGCTGCGCGCCAAGGCCACCGGCCGCTGCCTGACCGGCGGCGCGACCCTGACGACCGCGCGGTGCGACGGACGCCCCGAGCAGCGGTGGCGCCTCGACCGACTCGGAAGGATCTCCGCGTACGGGCGGGGGAACCCCGCCTCCGGGCAGTGCCTCGCCCAGGACGACCTGCTCACGACGGCCCCGGCCCTGCGACAGCGCCCCTGCGACGCGGACGAGCCGGGCCAACGCTGGTACAGCCACCCGACCTGATCCCCGAGGAGCCGTTTCCCATGGACAATCCCTTGGACAATCCCTCTCTTTCGACCCGGTCCGACCTGCCCGAACTGGGAATTCTGACCGGCGCGGACGTACTGCGCGGGCTGGAGGGACGGCGGGAGGAGTGCGTGGACGTCGTGCGCCGTGCGTATCTGTGCCACGCCGCCGGCCGCAGCGCCAATCCCGAGAGCTCATTCCTGCGATTTCCCGATCGTCCCGATGCGCGCATCATCTCTCTCCCGGCCTACCTGGGCGGCGAGTTCGAGGTCGCCGGAATCAAATGGGTCGCGAGTTTCCCGGCCAATCCCAGCCGCGGTATCCCGCGCGCGTCGGCGATTCTGCTCCTCAATGACACCGAGACCGGCTATCCCTTCGCCGCGATGGAGGCGTCGATCGTCTCGGCCAGCCGGACCGCCGCGTCCGCGGTGCTCGCTGCCGAAGCGCTGGCCGGAGAGCGTCGCGCCGCCCGTATCGGCGTCGTGGGGACCGGCCTCATCGCGGGTCACGTCTGGCGATTCCTCCGCGACTTGAGATGGGAGACCGGCGGCTTCACCGTCTTCGACCTGCACCGCGAGCACGCCGAGCGGTTCGCCGGCTCCCTGGCGGCGGACGGGGCCGGGCAGATCACCGTGGCGGAGACGGCCGCGGAGGTCCTGCGCGCGTCGGACCTGGTCGTCATCACCACGGTGGCGGGCGAACCGCACATCGCCGACCCCGAGCTGCTCGCCCACGGCCCCGTCGTGCTGCACCTGTCGCTGCGGGACCTGGACCCGGCGATGATCCTCGCCGCCCAGAACTTCACCGATGACATCGCCCACGCCGTACGGGAACGGACCTCCCTGCACCTGACCGAACAGCGCGTGGGCCACCGGCAGTTCATCGACGGCACGCTCGCGGATCTGCTGAACGGCACTGTCGCGCGTACGCCGGGGCGGGCCGCGGTGTTCTCGCCGTTCGGCCTCGGAGTGCTCGACCTGGCGGTCGGGAAGTGGGTGTGGGAGGGCGCGATGGCCGTGGGGGCGGGCCGGACGCTGCCGGACTTCTATGGGGACGCGGTGCGGTAGGGCATCGCCTGAGCATCGGTCCTACTGCGCCTGATCCGCTTGATGGGCGGGCGTCGTCAGGCGGTGCGCAGCCGGCCCTTCCGGGCGTCGGTGCGATCGTCGGCGGACGCGGTACGCGACCGGGTCCGATGCCAGTCCACCCCCTCGGCCAGCAGAATCCTCCGGACTTGGGAGCGTCCGACTTCGATCCCCAGGCGCCTGGCCTCGGCTACGAGGGCGTCGAGCGTCCACTCAGGAGGGTCGGCGCTTTCAGTGGGAGCGCCGTGGGCCTGCTCTCCGAGGCGGCCCGAATCCGAATCCGAATCCGAAGTCGAGCCCGAAGTCGAGCCCGAACCCGGCGGCGCGTAGTCGACCAGGCCGACGATCCGCGAACGCTCGGTCTCGGTGATCCGACGCTTGCGCCCCTGCCCGCCCCGGTCCTCCAGCCCCTCCAGTCCCGAGCGATTGAAGCGGTGCAGCCACCGCCGCACGGTCTTCTCGCTGCACCCCGTCTCGACGGCGATCGCCGGGACCCGCCGTCCCTGCCAGCTCAACTCGATGATCCGGGCGCGCGTCACTGTGTCGCGCGGCGCTTTCCGCGCCCGCGCCAGCCGGCGCACCATGGTTTCCTCGTCCGCATCACGGCTGGGTCGTGCTCGTAACGCCATCGGCAATTCCTGTCCCCGAATTCATCGGCGGAGATATGAATGCTTATCTGATGCTGGCGCTTTTGGTGACGGGGGGACTGCGGAGACTTCCGGAGACCGCGGTCCCATATTAGAAACAATTCGGTTGTTTCACCAGATGTGTTGTCCGCGCCTATCCGAAGCGTCAATGGCCTTCACGCCGTTGCGAGGGCGGGGGTCTGTCCACCTTAAGCACCGCGGGCGGCGGCGGACGCGGGGTGAGCACGGGTGGGCAACTGGATCGACAGATTCGGCCCGGTTGTCGAGCGCCGACCCTATGAGGGACGGGCCGATGGCGGTCAGGCGGTCGGGTTCGCGGCGGCGGCGCCTCGTACCGTGGGCAGCCAGGCGCGGTAGAGGCGCAGCGCCCGCCGCTGCTGAAGCTGCTCGACGGCCAGGGCGTACGCGGGGTGGGTGCCCGGTGTGGGACGGCTGCCGCGGGCGATGCGGCGCATCTGGTGGCGGACCTGCGCCATGCCGGCGGCGGAGGCGAGCGCCTTGTCGGACCAGTTCACCGGCCGCATCCGCCGGTCGGCCTCGCGGCCGTCGCGCCAGCGGGCGGGCAGGTCCGGGGTGACGGCGAGGGCGGTGCCCATCCCGACGAGCGCCACGCCGCTGTCGAGGACCTTCTCGGCCGTCTCGCGCCGGGTGATGCCGCCGGTGAGCATCAGCGGCAGCGGACTGGTCCTGACCAGATCCTCGGCCAGGTCGAGGAAGTACGCCTCGCGCGCCTGAGTGCGCGCGTCGGCGGGGCGGCCGGACATCGCCGGGCTCTCGTAGCTGCCGCCGGACAGCTCGACCAGGTCGACGCCGAGCGGTTCGAGCATCGCGATCACCTGACGGGCGTCGTCGGCGTCGAACCCGCCGCGCTGGAAGTCGGCGGAGTTGAGTTTCACGGCGACCGCGAAGGACGGCGAGACGGCGGCGCGTACGGCGCGTACGACGTCCAGCAGCATCCGGGCCCGGTTCTCGATCGAGCCGCCCCACGCGTCGGTGCGCTGATTGACCAGCGGGGACAGGAACTGCGACAGCAGATAGCCGTGCGCGGCGTGGATCTCCACGCCGTCGAACCCCGCCTCCTCGGCCCGCGCGGCCGTGACCGCGAACCGGGCCACGGTGGCCTCGATCTGCTCGGCGGTCATGGCGACGGGCCGCCCGAAGCGGCTGCTGAGCCGCCCGAGGTCGACGCCCACGGCGGACGGGCCCCACACCACGCCGGGCATGTCGGCCTGTATCTGGCGGCCGGGGTGGTTGATCTGCATCCATACGGACCCGCCGCCGGACTTCGCGGCCTTCGCCCACTGGGCGAACGGCTCCAGGGGCGCGGCGTCGTCGAGCACGACGCCGGCGGGGCCGGTCAGCGCCTCGGCGTGCACCATCACGTTCCCGGTGATCAGCAGTCCGGTGCCGCCGGCGGCCCAGCGCCGGTACAGCGTCAGCAACTGCCGGCCGGGCATCTGGCCGTCGCAGGCCATGTTCTCCTCCATGGCGGCCTTCGCGATCCGGTTGCCCAGGACCGCGCCGGAGCGCAGGGGCAGCGGTGAGAACAACTCGCTGGTCATGTGGGTTGTCATGTGGGGTTCCCTCTCCCGTCTCGCTTCTTTCTGTATCGCGGCTGGATCGCCTACGATGTATGCACTGCTCACATTAGGATGTGATGTGAGCGTTGTAAACATGAGAGGGTGTGACCTATGCCGCAAGCGAGTACGTACCACCATGGCGATCTGCGCGCCGCCTGCCTGCGCGCCGCGCGCGAACTTCTGGAAGAGGACGGCAGTGCCGGGCTCTCCCTACGGGCGGTGGCGCGGCGGGCCGGCGTGTCGGCGACGGCCCCCTACCGCCACTACGCGGACCGCGACGCGCTCGTCTCCGCCGTCGCCGCCGAGGGCTACCGCGAACTCGCCGCCCACCTGGCCGCGGCCCACCCCGCGCCCACGACCCCCGACGACCTCGCGGCGGTCGCCGTCGCCTACGTGCGCTTCGCGCTCGACCACCCGGCGCTGTTCCGCGTGATGTTCGCGGAACCCTGCGACCCGGACAACGAGGAACGCGCCGCAGCGACCGCCGCCATATCCGCGTACGTCCGCGACATCGTCCGCCACGCCTTCCCCGGCGCCGACCCGGATGCCCTCTCCACCCCGGTATGGGCCCTCGTCCACGGCCTCGCGTTCCTCCACCTCGACGGCAAACTCGACACCTCAACCCCCGAGGCGGTCGCCGCCCAAGTCCGCGACAGCGTGCACGCGTTGTTCGCCGCGTCGTCGACGCTGTCCCGGGCTGTCGCCGCACCGTCGGAGCGGGAGGGAGCGCGGAAGTGAGGCGTGGAGCTCCTTCGTGCGGCCGGAGGTGCTCAGGGGCGACTGGATCCGGTCGGCAGCACGCCTTTTCGACCTCGGACGACGGCCGTTGATGTGCGGCGGGCGCGCCCGGGGCCGTCGCAAGACGTTGGGAGATTGTGCTGCGTGGGCGTCAGCCAGGCGCGTCGGTTGACGGGGCGGACCGCGTCACGCCCGGAGTTGCGCGAGAGCTGTCGGCGGGGAGCTGCCGGTCGTCCACAGTGAACTTATCCGGCCGCGGGAGTGTCGACTCGGACCTCTGCTGGTAGACGAGTCGCCCGTCGTGCTCTCTGGCCCTCCAGTACTCCCCGCGTGTGCGGCCCCCGTTCATGGCCGCGAGGACCGCGCGCTGCTCGCGGGTGAGTGTGCTCGATCCGTACTTCACGTCGGCCAGGACGATCGTCAGATCCTCCGGTTTCCGGATGCCTTGCCGCACCTCGAAGAGGCCGTCGAATACGAGGAAGTCGATGTTTCCGCCGACATGGACGATGTCCTTGGGGTGGTAGCCGTGCTCTGCCGCGTACGGGAACGCGTTCTCCGCGACGTGACCGTCGAATGTGCTGCGTGAGCTGCGGGCCGCGCTCTTTCCCCGTTCGACCAGCGCCTTCTGGTGCTTCTCCACGGTTGCCCGGAGCTCGTCGAGGGCCTCGTCGGCGCGCTGCTGCGCTGCCATGGCGTCGTTGCGGGCTGAACGTACGAGCAGCACCGCCGCGACCATGATCGCCACCAGGACGACTGTCATGAAGGCAAGTGCCATCGCCATTTCCCCCTGCGCTTTTGTCGCGACGGCTATTTCGGTCGGCCGTGCATCACCTGTTCTGCCGTTGGTGCCTGCTGCTGCCTGAGATGCTATTCCTGTATCGACTGCCCGTCAGGCGAATGGATCCGATCGGACGATGATCGTGGAGTTCGGCTGAGTCGGTGCCTGCGCGCGGGAGCAGGCGGCTTGTGCCGCGGTTTCGTCTTTCCGCGGTGGGGGCGCCGTCGCCAGACTTCTCGCCATGCGGAGAGCAGTGGATGACGCGCCGGATCCCGAACTGGCCCTGGACGAACTGGTAGCGCGTCAGCCGTTTCCCGTACACGGGCTGTATCAGCCGGCGACGGGACCGGCGATGCTCGGCGAAGCGCACCGGGTCAATGGGCAGTGGGCGGAGATCACCCTGGCGTACGGGCGGCCGGACATCAGCTCCGGGCCCTTGGTTCTGCTGACCACCTTCGCTCCCGGACGCGGTGACGCTGCCGACGACCCGCAGACGGCCTTGAGGGGCGTACTGGAACGCGAACGGGTCCGCCGGAACCCGCCCCCACGGGCTCTGGAGCCGACCTCCTTCTCCACTCTGCGTGTCCTCTGGGGCGACGCGGAGTTCTCGGCGCCGTTCGCGCGTCGCGATCACCTCTGGGCCCTTCAGACCGTCCTGGCCGGGCAGCGCGTGGTCGCAGTGGGACGCGGATGCGCACCGCAGTCGCTGCGCCTGGCGCGGATAGATGACCTCAGCCCGTTCCTCAACGGGCGCAAGGCGGCGCTGCGACGCCTGCGCACCCGCTGACGACGGCGATCACCCGCCGACGACCAGACCGGCGCGCTTGAGCGTGCGGGTCACGGGGGTGCCTTCGACCTGGGTGAGGCCGGGGAGGGCGACGTCCGGCCCCGGCGGATGCGCGTGGAGGCCCGTACTCCTCAAGGCTTCAGGGAGTACGGGCATCCACATCGCCTACCAGCGGCGAACATCAACCGGCGGCCGGCGGAAGCGTTCAGGAATCGACGCCCTCGGCTTCCTCAGCCTCCTCGTTGTCTTCGTTGTCTTCGTGGTCGAAGTGGACGACGCCGTCCTCGTCCAGGAAGGGATGCATCTTCTCGGGACCGTGGGTGTCGATGTCCGACGGGCGCGGCCCTTCGGGTCCGTCGGGGCCCCAGCGCACCAGGCGGCGGGCCCGGCAGATCCGCCGTACGGTGCCCTGGAACTCGACCTGATTGGCGCGTTCGGCCCGGAGCCGGTCGGCGACCCGTACGTACTCGGCCAGTTCAGCGGCCGCGGGATCGGTGCCCGCCGCGGCCACCGAACGGGCGTCGACGGTCTTGGCGTCCGCGTTCCAGGCGATGAGGCCCCGCTGGCGGGGTTCGAGCCAGACGAGGGCGAAGTCCATCGTCTTGCGGACGTCGTGCGCGGTGGCGTGCAGACCGCTGCCGATCTCCCAGCCGGGGCCGCCGTCCCCCTCCACGACCCGGAACACGGCGGGCATCAGCAACACGTCGGGATGGGTGTGCACGGCCCGCTCGGAGTCGGCGCGTACGTTCTCGGGGTACCGGGATCCGGAGTAGGCGAGGCCGCTGAGCGCCAGCCGTTCGGCGGCCTGGGTGGGCGTGATGGGCGCGTCCGGGTCCAGCACCAGGCCGTCGTCGACCCGCGCCTCGCGGGCGGCGCGGTCCCAGTTCGGGGCGGCGGGCTCGGGGTCGGTCGGCCGGGGCTGCTCGATGCCGTCCCGGCCCATGCCGGTGTACTCCTCGGCACGTACGATCCGGTAGCGGGTTCCGAGCACGGTGAGGTCGTCGACGCGCTCGGTCTCCAGGCGGGCGACCGCCGCCAGCAGGGCGCGCCGTTCCGTACGGTCCTGGGCCTCGTCCTTCGCCCGGAACCACAGCTGCGAATGGAGACTGTCCCGCGCCTGCTGCGGGCAGCCGACTTCCACCGCGATCACCACCCGCCACCGCGACGACTCCCCGGCGTCCTGCGCGACCACCCCGAACAGCGGGCCCCGCACCAGCAGCGTCTCGATTCCCACCGCGGCGTCCAGCGCGTCGGCCTCCGCGACCGACTCCACCGGTTCCTCCGGAAACCGCACCACGATCCGTCGCATCCGCTCCGGCTTCACATCCCGTTGTTCCATGCCCACATCCTGCCGATCCCGGCAGGCGCCCATCGCGGGTTTCCGGATTTCCCACCGTCTTCAGTGACATCGGGCTGCGAGGGCAGGACCTGGGCCCGCACCAGCCCCCCTGTCTCCAGTAAGATCATCTGATGTGAACACCGGAACGGCGCTACGCCACACACAGATCGGCTATCCGGTGGAGGGCTGATCGCGCGACGGGTGCGCGGACGGCGCTCCCTCGGTTCGGCACGCGGGCCTCCCGACGCCCGTGCATCGCGAGTCAGTCATCCGCGAATTCGTGAATCAGCGAATTCACCAATTCGCGTGTTCGTGCCGAGCAGAATGAGGTCAGCCGCATGGCAATCGCGTTCAACCACACCATCATCGCCGCAAAGGACCGCCACGAGTCGGCCCAGTTCTTCCGCGATCTGCTGGAGATCGAGGAAGCGCCGCCCTGGGGGCCGTTCACCAACATCCAGCTCCCCGACGGCGTACTGCTCCAGTTCGCCGAGCCGCCGGTGGAGATCCAGATGCAGCATTACGCGTTCCTGGTCGACGACGGACTGTTCGATCGCGCGTACGGGCGGCTGTGCGATCGCGGCGTCGAGCACTGGGCCGATCCGCAGATGCGGCGCCCGGGTGAGATCAACGATGAGCACGGCGGCCGGGGAGTGTATTTCAAGGACCCCGCGGGCCACGCGATCGAACTGATTACGCGTCCGTATCTGTAATCGGGACCGTGCCGGGTCGGGGCGCCGTACAGGCGCGCCCCGACGCGGTCTTCACCCGTGCTCGGAAGATTCGCTCAGCGGACGGGTTCAGCGGACGGGTTTAGAGGAGGGGGTCAGAAGCGGTCAGGGAGCGGGGCGCCGGGGAATGTGTCGGGTTTCCGGTCCTTGCGCTGGTTCTGCCGTGCCTTTTCGTTCGACTCGGCCGTGGCCTTGCAGGTTACGTCCTTCGCCGGGAGCTTTCCGTTGGTCAGGTAGTCGGTGACCGTGCCGTCCGTGCAGGCGTCGCCGTTCGGGAAGACGCCGTGGCCCTCGCCGCCGAGGACGGTGACCATCTTCGAGCCCTTCAGATCGGCGTGCACGGCCTGTCCGCTGGGCAGCGGGGTCTGGGGGTCCCATTCGTTCTGGACGACGAGGGAGCCGACGTTGTTGTTCACCTTGGTCGCCGGTTCCGCGGAATCGCCCCAGAACGCGCAGGGCTTGATGCTGGACGCGAAGTCGCCGTACAGCGGGTAGCGGCCCTTGTCCTCGACGGCGTCGCGCCGGTAGCTCTCCGGATCACGGGACCACGCGGCCGAGTTGTCGCCGCACACCACGGACCAGAAACTCGCCATCGTGTTGTCGGACGGCACCTTGGCGGCCTCGGACCCGGCCCCGGCCCCCGCGGCGCCCGTCGCCCCCGCCCCGCCGGTACGGGCGAACGGCGCGAGCTTCTTCGTGGCGGCGGGCTTGCCGGCCGCGGCCTTCTTCAGCTCCACGATCCCTTCGGTGGCCTCCTTCGGGGTGAAGAGCGGCGCGCGTATGCCGCTGCGGATGTCATCGCCGGTGACCGGCTTCCCGTCCACCTCGATGGGCTTCTCCTCGGCCTGCGCGACCAGGTCCCAGAAAGTCCGCTCGACCTTCTTGGGGGTGTCGCCGAGGTCGTATTTCTTCGAGCGCTCGGCGGCCCACCCGGCCCACCGGTCGAACGCGGGCTCGGCCCCCTTCGCCCACCACTGCATCATTCCCCGCCAGGCTTGCGCCGGATCGACCGCGCTGTCCAGTACGAACCGGTCGGACCGGCCGGGGAAGAGCTGGGTGTAGACGGCGCCGAGGTAGGTGCCGTACGAATAGCCCAGGTACGAGATCTTCTTCTCGCCGAGGACGGCCCGCAGCAGATCCATGTCACGCGCGGTGTTGCGCGTGGTGATGTACGGGAGCTTGTCGCCCACCTTCTTCTTGCACTTCTTCGCGACGTCGCGCGCCCAGGAGACGTCCTTGTCGAACGTCTTCTCTTTGTACGGCCGCAGCCAGTTCTCGTCGTCCGATGTGAGACCGCAGGAGACCGGGCTGCTCTTTCCCACGCCGCGCGGGTCGAAGCCGATGAGGTCGTACTTCTGCTGGGCGGGCTTGGGAAGCCTTTCCTGCATCATCATCGGCATGTAGAGCCCCGGCCCCCCGGGGCCGCCGGGATTGGAGAACAGGACACCGTGCCGCTTGCCGGGCGCGGTGCTCTTGATCCGGGATATGGCCATGTCGATCCGCTTGCCGTCAGGGGCCCGGTAATCGAGCGGAACCTTGATCGTGTCGCACTCGAACTCCGCCGGGGAATCGGCCGAACACCGTTTCCACCGCGGTTTCTGCTGTACGTACCGGTCCAGCCCGCCGCCCTTGGCGGCGGCCGGGGAAACGGCCGCCGAGGCGTCGGCCGGAGCGGCGTCGGCCGTCGAAGTGGCGAGCACGGGAGCCAGCGTCGCCGTGACACTCACGGCCAGCAGGGGCGCGAGACGTCGTCTGCGCACGATATCGATCCTTCCGGTCGGATGATGTTCGAACAGGAAAGATCCTTCAGGAGCCGGGCACACGTGGGGATCCGCCGTCAGGTCGCAGACCCATCCACCTTGGGGATGACGCAAGGGCCCCGCGTGGTCCCCGAGTTGTAGGGGACGGGTTGCCCTCTGCGTGTCTCTACGAGCTCTACGTGCCTCTACCGGCTCTACGGGCTCTCTGCGCCTCTACGTCCCTCCGCGGGCCCGTGATCCGTCCGCCGAAGACCGGGCGTGACCGGGCCTGACCGGGCGGGCCGATAAAGGCCGTCGGGGGCCGCGAAAATCGCCGGCACGTCACAGAACACCGGTGCTCCGAAGGGGAGATGGTGCGCTCCGGCGTGCCCGATAAGACGACCCGACGGGGCCTGACGAGGCATCTACCGCAATTGAGGGAAACCCATGTTTTTATCTGCGCATCTGCGTTCCGGCCTGAAAAGGGCGACGGCACGATGGGGGTGGGCCCCGTTGGCGGTCGCGGTCGGGCTGACGCTGTCCGCGGCGCCGGCCGCGCACTCCGCCGTTCCCCGTGCCGCGGCTCCGAACTGCACCATCACCGGCACGCCGGGCGACGACAAGATCAACGGCACCTCCGGCGACGACGTCATCTGCGGCCTCGACGGCAACGACACGATCACCGCCAGGGAGGGCAACGACATCATCTATGCCGGTGCCGGCAACGACAACATCTCGGCCAGCCTCGGAAATGACACCGTCTACGGCGGTCCTGGAAACGACTTTCTCGGCGGCAGCATCGGAAACGACACCCTCTACGG
>NZ_JBHVHQ010000018.1:0-29645 GCF_042800135.1 Streptomyces sp. NPDC057654
GGTACCGCAGGGCACCCCGTCGCCGCACCGGCGAACTCCAGAAACTCTCCGCGTTCTTCCACCCGCTGGACGGCCTGCCGCACTGGAACCGGATCTACGGGCCGCACGGCTTCGTTCAGTACCAGTTCGTCGTCGGGCACGGCCAGGAGGACGCCCTGCGCCGCATCGTGGAGCGCATCTCGCGGCGCGGCTGCCCATCCTTCCTCGCGGTGCTCAAGCGGTTCGGCGCGGGCGACCCGGGATGGCTGTCCTTCCCGATGCCCGGCTGGACCCTCGCGCTGGACATCCCGGCCGCCCTGCCGGGGCTCGGCGCGTTCCTGGACGGGCTCGACGAGGAGGTCGCGGCGGCCGGCGGCCGGGTGTACCTCGCGAAGGACTCCCGGCTGCGGCCGGAGCTGCCGGCCGCGATGTACCCGCGGCTGGCGGAGTTCCGGGCGCTGCGCGCCGCGGTGGACCCGCGCGGCGTGTTCGTATCCGACCTGGCCCGCCGCCTGTCGCTGTGAGGCCGGTCGCTGTGAGGCCGGTCGTTGTGAGGCCGGCCCCCGCATCGTTTCCGCCCATGATTGGAGCACCCCGTGAAGGACGCCTTCGGCTCCCCCCAGTCCCTGCTGATCCTCGGCGGCACGTCCGAGATCGCCCTCGCCACCGCCCGCCGCCTGATCGCCCGCCGCGCCCGTACGGTCTGGCTGGCCGGCCGCCCCTCGCCCGCCCTGGAGGCCGCCGCGGACCACCTGCGCGAGCTGGGCGCGGAGGTCCGTACGGTCCCCTTCGACGCCCTCGCCCCCGAGCGGCACGAGGAGGCCCTCGGCAAGGTCTTCGCCGAGGGCGACATCGATCTGGTGCTGCTCGCCTTCGGGGTCCTCGGCGACCAGGCGCGCGCCGAGGAGGAGCCGATCACCGCCGTGCGCGTCGCGCAGACCAACTACACGGGCGCGGTCTGCGCCGGTCTGGTGTGCGCCAAGGCGCTGCGCGCGCAGGGGCACGGCTCGCTGGTGGTGCTCTCCTCGGTGGCCGGGGAGCGGGCGCGGCGCGCCAATTTCGTCTACGGCTCCAGCAAGGCGGGGCTGGACGCCTTCGCGCAGGGCCTCGGCGACGCGCTGCACGGCTCCGGCGTCCATGTGCTGGTCGTCCGCCCCGGCTTCGTACGGACCCGGATGACGGCGCATCTGAAGGAGGCGCCGCTGGCGGCGGACCCGGAGGCGGTGGCGGAGGCGGTCGAGGACGGGCTGCGGCGGCGCGCGGAGACCGTGTGGGTGCCGGGTTCGCTAAGGGCGGTGATGGCGGTGCTGCGGCACGTACCGCGGGGGGTGTTCCGGCGGCTGCCGGTGTGAGAAATCCTCAGCGGGAAGCGGCGGGCGGCTGCCGACGTGAAGGACCCTTACCGCGAGGCGGCGGGCGGCCGGGAGAGCCCCGCCTGCCGGGGCAGCGAGGCGGCACGCCCCTCCCCGAAGGGGTACTCGCGGTCGAGCCGCCAGACGGCGTCCGCGCCCTGCTCGTACAGCGCGAAGCCGTTGATCGTCCAGGCCGCCTCGAAGTCCGCCAGCTCCGCGTAGGCCGTATCCATGGCCTCCTCGGAGATGCCGTGGGCGACGGTGACGTGCGGGTGGTACGGAAACTGGAGCTCGCGCGGTACGGGCCCGGAGGCGTCCCGGACCCGCTTCTGGAGCCAGGCGCAGGCGGAGCTGCCCTCGACGACGTTGACGAAGACGACGGGCGACAGCGGGCGGAAGGTGCCCGTGCCGCTGAGCCGCATCGGGAAGGGCCGGCCGGCGGCCGCGACCTCCGCGAGGTGCTCCTCGATTTCCGGCAGCGCGGCGGCGTCCACCTCGGTGGGCGGCAGCAGGGTGATATGCGTGGGGATGGCGTGCGCGGCCGGGTCCCCGAAGCTCGCGCGCCGCCTCTGGAGGAAGCTGCCGTACGGCTCCGGGACCGCGATCGAAACGCCGAGCGTTACGGTCCCCACTGCGTTCTCCCTCCGGTGCGGCTGCGATGCCAGTGTGGCGGCCGGGCCGTCCTCGCGGCCAGGTTCCACGGTCCTGCGCGCACGGGCCGTAGGGCCCCCGTGCGGGGGCCGGGCGGCTGTGCCTGCTGTGTCACGTCGAGTGTCGGGTCAGTGCTTGGCGGGCAGGAAGCCCACCCGTTCGTACGCCTGGGCCAGGGTCTCCGCGGCGACCGTACGGGCCTTCTCCGCGCCCTTGGCCAGGATCGAGTCCAGCGTCTCGGGGTCGTCCAGATATTCCTGGGTGCGCTCGCGGAACGGCGTCGCCCAGTCGACGAGGATCTCCGCGAGCTCGGTCTTCAGCGCACCGTAGCCCTTGCCCTCGTACCGCCGCTCCAGTTCCGGAATGTCGGTGCCGGTGAGCGTGGAGTGGATGGTGAGGAGGTTGCTGACGCCGGGCTTCTTCTCGGCGTCGAAGCGGATCACGGTGTCCGTGTCGGTGACGGCGCTCTTGATCTTCTTCGCGGAGACCTTCGGGTCGTCCAGCAGGTTGACCAGGCCCTTGGGGCTGGCGGCGGACTTGCTCATCTTCGCCGTCGGGTCCTGGAGATCGTAGATCTTCGCCGTCTCCTTGAGGATGTACGGCGCGGGGACCGTGAACGTCTCGCCGAAGCGGGCGTTGAACCGGTCGGCCAGGTCGCGGGTCAGCTCGATGTGCTGGCGCTGGTCCTCGCCGACGGGGACCTGGTGGGCCTGGTACAGCAGGATGTCCGCGACCTGGAGGATCGGGTACGTGAAGAGGCCGACGGTGGCGCGGTCCGCGCCCTGCTTGGCCGACTTGTCCTTGAACTGCGTCATCCGCGACGCCTCGCCGAAGCCCGTGACGCAGTTCATCACCCAGGCGAGCTGCGCGTGCTCGGGCACGTGGCTCTGCACGAAGAGCGTGCACCGCGCCGGGTCCAGCCCCGCCGCCAGCAGCTGGGCGGCCGCGAGCCGGGTATTGGCGCGCAGCTCCGCGGGGTCCTGCGGCACGGTGATCGCGTGCAGGTCGACAACCATGTAGAAGGCGTCGTGCGTCTCCTGGAGCGCCACCCACTGGCGCACCGCGCCGAGGTAGTTGCCGAGGTGGAAGGAGCCTGCGGTGGGCTGGATGCCGGAGAGAACGCGGGGACGATCGAGGGCCATGGACCCATTCTCTCAGGTACCGGAAGGTTCTCGGTCCGGCGGCGTCACGCCGGCGCGAAGCTCCCCGGCGCCGGCGGCTTGTTCGCCCGCCCGACGCGCGCCCCGCCCGTACGCCGCACGAGCGGGGGCGCTCCCCCTGCCTACGCGTCGTGGCCGCCCGCATCGCGTGTGTGACGTGCCCGCGTCGAGCCTATGAGGACCCGGCCGATCGGTGCGCTCCGGCGCAAGAGGGCGTCCACGTCTCCCTGCCCCGTGGCGGGACCCAGCGGGTCGAGTACGACCGTGACGCAGACCTGGCCGCCCCGTTTGACGCGCTCACGCCACTCCCGACCGGGGGCGGGCAGCCGCAAGAGGTACTCGCCGTGCCCGTAGTCGAGCGCGACGACGGGACCGCGGATCATGAGCCGGTCCCCGACATCCGGCACCCGCTCGGCGGCGGGCAGCAAACGCATCCCCGCCGCGAGAGCCCGCAGGCCGGCCTCAATGGTCCGGGCGGTCTCGACAGGGCGGCGTGGCGGCGGATGGCCGATCAGCAGCCACGCGATGTCGCCCGCCGGTGAGGCGTCGAGCCAGGACGACACGGTGACCCCGGCGGCGAACCCCGGACCGGGTACGGGCCCGGCTTCCACATCGACCGAGGTCACCACCGCACGACCGCCCACACGACTTTGCCCATCGGCCGCTCCCCGACGCCCCACTCCGCGAGCGCGTCGACGATGAACAGGCCGTGGCCCCGCTGGCGCTCCGCTGATGCCGACCGGCGGCGCGGCGGCCGTCGCCGGGTGTCGTGCACCTCGACGCGTACGCGTCCGGGCTCGGCGTCGAGGACGAGGAGGAGCGAGTCGCCGGGTTCCGTCCCGTACCGGACGGCATTGGTCACCAGCTCGGAGACGACGAGCAGCACATCGTCGAGGTGTTCCCGCGCCGCCTCGGGCACGTGGAAGCCGACGAACTCGCGTGTGTACGCCCTGGCGGCGTGCACGGATTCCGGGGTGCCGGCGAGCATGAGTTGGGGTGGGGGGCCGATCGGTCGACAGAGCGGCCTTTCATCCGGACACTCATGCACGGTCGCGGCCGCGTCCCGCGTTCCCGGCTCCGGAGGCGTGGACGTTCCGTCGGCGGGTACCCGGACATCAGGTATTCCCGGGGTACGGGCGGGGAGAGCAGAGACGGCCTGGCAATTCGGGCCGGCGAATTCGGAGTTGAGGGTGTTGCGGACCACCCTGTTGCCTGCGGCGCTGTTCGCCATTGCTACGCACTCCCCGCCCATACCGGTTCAGTTCGTTCGTCCAGCCAACAGTCGCGCCATCTTCGGCGGTACCGTCTCAGGGGGTGTCGAATGGTGTCGCTTCCACCACTCCTCCCATTCCTCCCATGGCGGAAGGCACATGGATGAAGAACCCGAACGACAAGCTCGCCGAGTACCTGCGACGTTCTGGGATGACCAACGGCGAGCTGGCGCGGCGCATACGTTCCAAGGCCCTGGAGTGGAACCAGCCGCACGTCATGCCGGACAAGACCGGCATCCGCCGCTGGCTTGAAGGCGATACGCCGCGACTTCCCATCCCGGACATCCTCGCCGATGTGTTCTCGGCACACTTCGGCTACCGGATCACGACGTACGACCTCGGGTACGGCGACAGCAGTAGGACCAACGAACTGCTCATGTACAACGCATCGTTCGCGGCTACGGTTGAGACCGTCGCCGACTTGGGGAGAGCTGACGTGGACCGACGCGCATTCCTGGCAGCAGCGCCGTTCGCGGCGGTTGCGGGGGTAGGGCCCTCCCGCGACTGGTTGCTGAGCGTTCTGGACCAAGAACCCGAGCCGGGCCCGCGGGTCCGGCTGGAGGATGTCACCGCCGTACGGAACATGTTCGGTGAGTTCCAGAGGATGGACATCTTCCAAGGTGGCGGGTCCGGCAGGCTCAGCCTCGCCGCGTACATGAACGCCCATGTCTACCCCCTGCTGCGCAGGACGCACACCGACACCGTGCGCCGCGCGCTGTGCGAAGCGGCGGCCGAGCAGACATATCTGCTCGGATGGATGGCCTACGACAATGGTGAGAACAGCACCGCGCAGAAGTACCTCATCCAGTCGCTGAGGCTTGCCGAAGAGTCGCACAACGCGGCGCTCGGCGCGCACGTACTCGCGGGCATGGCGGACCAGGCCACGCTGCTCGGCAACCCGGCCGAGGGGCGGCGGCTGGCGCAAGCGGGACGGGCGGGACTGGCCAAAGGCTCCTCCAACGCCTGCATGGCCGACCTGTGGTGCCTGGAAGCCCGTGCCCTCGCCAAGCTCGGGGACAAGCGCTCGGCGGCTCGGGCCGTAGCGAGGTCGGAAGCCTCGTTCGAGCAGGTACAGCCGGAACGGGAACAGGAGTGGGCGCTGTTCATCGACCCGGCCTACCTGCACGGAGAGCACGCGAACACCTTCCGGGATCTGGGCGACGCTGCTCTGACAGACGTCCACGCCCGCCGGTCCATCGAGCACGCGAAGAGGCAGAAGCGAGCGCGTCGGGGGGCGATGTCGCAGGCGGCGCTGGCCGTATCCCACCTCCAGCGCAACGACCTGGAGGCCGCGCACGCGGCCGGAGTGCGCACCCTGTCGCTCTCCCGGCAGGTGAAGTCCTCGCGGTGCGTCGATGCCGTGCAGGATCTTCAGCGCCGGATGAAGCCCTTCGGTACGCACCGGCTCGTCGCCGACTTCAACGAACGGGCACGGCAGCTCGTGGCAGCTGCCTGAACGCCAGAGGCGTCTTTCTGCTTGATGCGGCGCATTGCGTTCTGAGACGACCGACCTATCCGCGATCCATCTGAAGGACGGCCGCATGAGTGACGAGCAGTACGCCAAGGGCTCGATGAGCTACCTCATGGAAATGGGGGCGCTGAAGCGCGCGAAGCGGTCGGGCTGGTGGATCGTCGGTGTCAAGGACCCGGAGACGATCGCGGAGCACAGCTTCCGTACCGCGGTCATCGGTTCGGTTCTGGCCATGCTGGAAGGCGCGGACCCCGCGAAGGTGGCGCTGCTGTGCACGTTCCACGACACACAGGAAACACGCGTCGGCGACATTCCCTGGATCGGCCGCCGCTACCTGAAAGCGGCGAAGAACGAGGACGTCACCGCCGACCAGCTCGCGGACGCGCACCCGTCAGTCACCGCCGGCATCCGAGCCGTCGTGGAGGAGTACGAGACCGGAGACTCGCTGGAGGTCATGGTCGCTCATGACGCGGACAAGCTGGAATGCATGATCCAGGGGATCGAGTACCTCGAACAGGGCTACAGCAACGCACAGGAATGGATCGACACCACGCGGGCGAAGCTCAAGACCGCGTCGGCGATCGAACTCGCCGACGCGGCCCAGGACATGACGTCCACCGATTGGCAGCGCGTGTACTTGCGCTGATCTTCCGGGAGCGCGGCCTCGGACCGGATCGCCAAGGTAAGGGACCAAGCATCATGAGCCACATCGAAGACGCCTCGACTCTTCCCCTGACGTGGTGGAAGTCATCGGCATCCGGCGCCCAGTCCGACTGTGTCGAGTTCTGCCTGGCCGACAGGGACCAGCGGATCGTCGCGGTGCGAGACAGCAAGAACCCGACCGGTCCGGCGCTGCTGCTGAGCTACGCGCAGGTCGGCGAACTGATCGACGCGGTGCGCGGCGGCGAGCTCCAGTAGAGCCGGTACTCCAGCCGGACCGGGTGAAGGGGCACCTCACTGTTGGCGCGCCGTTTCTGCGCCGCCGGCGGGGGCAGAGGTCAGTACAGGACGTTGTGTTCCAACCGCTGGACGGGTTTGTGTCCCTGGGGCCTGGTCTTGCTCCCGGCAAAGTATCGGCTCGCGCGGTGGACGCGAAGGGAGCCCGTGATGACGGATTTCGATGTGCCTTCCGTGCCCGAGCTGTACTGCCCGTTCCCCTCGTCGGTCCATCCGCGTGCCGAGGAGATCGAGGAACGTATGATGCGCTGGGCGGTGGAGCGCGGGCTGCCGCTGGATGAGGCGCACGAAGACCGTATCCGGCGGACGCGGTGGGGGATGCTGGTCGGGCGCTGTTTCCCGTTCGGCGCCTTCGAGCCGACGCTGTTGTTCGCCCGGCTGTACGTGGTGGTCAGTGAGTACGACCAGATCTTCCTGGAGGAGCCCGCGTCGGCCGGCCGGCCGACGCACGCGGCCTCCAACCTGCTGCGCCTGCTGACCATCGTCAACGACCCGGAGCGGGCGCTGCCCGAGGACGCCACCGCGTGGGAGCGGGCCTGGCAGGAATGGATCCGCGACTTCAACGCGGTGGCGACGCCGTTTCAGCAGACGCGGTTTCTGGCCGGGATGGCCGAGTACTGCATGGGCGGAGCCTGCGAGGCCACGTACCGGGGCCGGCGGGAACGGCCGCCGCTGGCGGAGTACTCGGCCATCCGCCGGTTCACCGCGGGGCTGCGGCTGAGCTTCGTCACCGCCCCGATCGAGGTGGGCTGCGGCTACGAGATCTCCCCGGAGCTGTGGCACCGTCCCGACGTGACGGCGCTCACCAAGTCCCATCAGACGGCGTACGGGTACACCAACGACATCCTCACCTGCCTGCGGGACCCGGAGATGAGCCTGCCGACCGCGCTGGCCCAGGAACGCGGCTGGCCCCTGCAACGAGCGATCGAGACCGCCGTGGACATGCTGCGGCAGGAGACCGATGAGTTCATCCGCCTGAGCGATCAGGTGCGTGCCCAGGGCCCCGCGCCGCTGCCCCAGTACGTCGATGCCCTCCAGGCCTGCCTGGCCGGCCACTTCGCCTGGTACACCGAGACCGGCCGTTACGAAATCCCCCACTGACACGCCGAGTCCGCCCGCCGGGCCACCCGCGAGCGGACCAGGTCTCCTTCGGTCGCCTTCAGTGCCAGCCTCCAGTTGTGTAGCGGGGGGTGCGTGAGGTCCAGGCAAGGTGGCCTGCGATCAGGTCTTGCAGGACCGTGATGTAGGGGGAGACCGCGGGCAGGGGCATCTCGCGAAGCTGGCCGGCCAGTTCCACGAAACGCCGGGTTCGCTGGTCGAACTCCTGCGCCATGATGGCGACTGTCTCCTGGTGGTCGCAGTGCCGCTGACGCGCCAGGACCCGGGCGTACGTCCAGGGGTCACCGCGCTGGAGGTCGCGGGGAAGCCCGATGATGTCGTTGGCGAGGGCTGTCAGGTCGGTGGCGAGCGCCGTGAGTTCCTGTACCTCGGGCAACATGACGACGACCAGCGGGGTGGACAGCCCCCGGGCGATCTCCGACATCACGTAGAACGGGGGCATGCAGGTGGTGAGCTGCCGGATGCGCAGATAGTCAGCGACCTGTGGCGTGGCCTGCTGTGCGGTGTAGGCCGCTTCGGTGGTGATGCCCAGGTAGTACTGCACGGCATGCCACTGCAGCCGTACCGCCTGTTCAGGGGTGGCCGCGTCACGAAGCCGCAGCGCCACATCCAGCAGGGCCCGCTGCAAAGGACCGTCGCCGGGGCGGGCTTGCGGGAGG
This sequence comes from Streptomyces sp. NPDC057654, assembly GCF_042800135.1. NCBI lineage: Bacteria > Bacillati > Actinomycetota > Actinomycetes > Kitasatosporales > Streptomycetaceae > Streptomyces > Streptomyces sp. NPDC057654. The sequence goes on from NZ_JBHVHQ010000018.1 coordinate 8,620, forward strand.
CGGGCGGTCTGCTCGCAGTGCACCAGATGCCCCATGACCTTGGCCAGGTCCGCCTGCCGGTTGCCGTACCGCTCGGCCAGTTGGTCGTCGACCATGGTGTACCAGGCCGTCAGCTGGGAGCCGAGCAGCACCTTGTCCGCGTCGCCCTCGGGCAGGAGGTGCGGAAACCAGCCTCCCAGCCCGATCGTGCGGACGTACGCTTCGTGGTCGCTGTCGCGGACGAGCCCGAAGTCCAGCAGCCACCGCACAGTCGCCTCGCTGATCTCCTGTGCGGCGGGATGCTGGGGAGTCACGAACGGGAGGGTGAGCTCAGGAACCCTCAAGGCCCAGGCTCCGGAGGCCATCACGGGTATTCCCTCACGGACGGTGGAGCAGCGAGAACTGAGGAGGCGTCAGGTCATGGCCGGTGGTCACCGCGCCCCGTCGGGCGAGGGCCTGGTGGGCTTGGGCCAGGGGCTCGGCGCAGAACGAGCGCGCCGGGCCCGGGGGGAGGGCGGCCAGGTAGGCGTCGGCCGGCACAAGATCCTGCTGGACGTAGGCGGTCATCTGTCCCGCTCCCCAGCCCGTCGGCCAGAAGTCGACGCCGCGGCCGGTGTCCTCGCCCCGGTCGATGAGGATGTTGGCCGTTTGCAGGGCGCGGCCGTAGCCGATGGCGTGGGTGCGGTCGGCCCGGGTGCCGTCGTGCCAGGCCCACAGGTCCGAGAGGAGCAGGACGAGGGTGCCGGACACGGCGTAGGTGTAGCGGTCCAGGTCGGTCCGGGTGCGGATGGTGAAGTCGTGCCGGGCCCAGTCGGCCATGCGCTCGGCCATGGCGATGAAGGTCTCGACCACCCGGGGGCCGATCTCCGGGGGTGCGAGCGCGGACCACTGCGCGAGCCGGAGGGTGACCTCCGGAAGGACGGCTTCATAGCCGCGGAAGGCGGCGGTGAAGTCGGCCGGCGTGTACCGGGTCTGCCAGATCCGGGCGACCCGTTCCAGCAGCAGCGCCTTGGTGGGACCGTCGAGATCGGGGTGGTCCTCGATCTCGTCGATGCCGCGCATCAGCAGGTACGCGCAGGCGGTGGCCTCCTGTAGGCCGGGCGGCATCGCCATGACCGGTTCGTACCACGTGGTGCTGTAGGTGCGGATCATGGTGTGGGCGTCATCGAGGACGGTCATCGTCTCTCCCCGTGGTGGGTCGCTGCTGGTTCGTCGGACTGAAAGGGCACGGCCGGCCGGGTCCGGTCAGGTGCTGCGGAAGGGGACCGGTTGCCGGTCTCCTTCCGCCGCCCGTGAACCCGTCTCCGGCAGCCGCCGCCGTCGGCCGGGTGGCAGCCCCCGCCCGGGTCGGGTGCGGTGAATTTGCGCCCGCACCGTGCGTCGGCACCGATTCGGCACTTCCCAGTCCACGCCGGAAACGACAGGCCGGATACCCCTTTCTGCCCGTGAAGGCGTGCACTCGTTGCACGCTTGAGCGCTTGTGAATTGGGGCGCGCCGGGATGCCGGCCGAGGCGGCACAGGGACGGCCGCGTTCACGACGGGCAGGCGGTCACCGAGCAGCGGACTGCCTCAGCGCCTGCCTGCCCGTGCCCGGCCCGATGGCCGGATGCCCGCACACTCCGGGCAGAGAAGCCGCCTGCCACGGCCACCCCGAAGCCGGGGCGGCAGCGGGAGCACAGAGGGCCTTGGGGGGCGGGTGTGCACGCGGCGATGCTGCCCGCAGGCGTCACGTGCGAATGCCGCAGGGGGCGGGGGCCGGGTCCTTCAGCAGCCCCCGGCGAGTCCCGGTGGCTTTCGAGGCGGCCGTTGACCGGACCCGGCTGGAGGCATCCGCCGCGTTCGGTGATCCACAGAGCCGGGTGGCCGGGGAACCCGAGCTGGTCACCGTCGCCCCCGCCCGCCTGATGCAGCTTCCGAGAGTGGGACCTGCCGCCCCCGGCCCGGTCCTCAGCCCTCGTTGCCCACCGGCAGGCCAGGGGCCGGATAGGCCGCCATCAGCTCCGCGACCTCGGAGCGGATCGTGGCGAGGGTGTCCTCGTCGCCGGCGTGGGCCGCGTGCACGCCGCGGTCGATCCATTCGGCGACGGCCGGCATGTGGTCGGCGGTGAGGCCGCGGGAGGTGAGGGAGGGGGTACCGATGCGCATGCCGGAGGGGTCGAAGGGCTTGCGGGGGTCGTACGGGACGGTGTTGTAGTTCACGACGATCCCGGCCCGGTCCAGGCCCTTGGCGGCGATCTTGCCCGGGACGCCGCGGGAGGTGAGGTCGAGCAGGATGAGGTGGTTGTCCGTTCCGCCGGAGACCAGGTCGAAGCCGCGGGCGAGCAGCGCCTCGGCGAGGGCCTTGGCGTTGGCGACGACGGCGTGCGCGTAGTCGCGGAAGGCGGGCTGGGCCGCCTCGTGCAGGGCGACGGCGATGGCGGCGGTGGTGTGGTTGTGCGGGCCGCCCTGGAGGCCGGGGAAGACTGCCTTGTCGAGGGCCTTGGCGCGGGCGGTGCGGGACATCAGCATCGCGCCGCGCGGGCCGCGCAGGGTCTTGTGGGTGGTGGTCGAGATGACGTCCGCGTACGGCGCCGGGGACGGGTGCGCGCCGCCCGCGACGAGCCCGGCGATGTGGGCGATGTCGGCGACGAGTACAGCGTCCACCTCGCGGGCGATCTCCCCGAAGGCGGCGAAGTCGATGGTGCGGGGCACGGCCGTGCCGCCGCAGAAGATGATCTTCGGGCGTTCCTTGCGGGCGAGGTCGCGGACCTCGTCGAGGTCGGTGAGCCCGGTGTCGGCCCGTACGCCGTAGCTCACGCCCTTGAACCACTTGCCGGTGGCCGAGACGCCCCAGCCGTGCGTGAGGTGGCCGCCCATCGGCAGCGACATGCCGAGGACCGTGTCGCCGGGCTCGGCGAAGGCGAGGTAGACGGCGAGGTTCGCGGGCGAGCCCGAGTACGGCTGGACGTTGGCGTGTTCGACGCCGAAGAGCCGCTTGGCGCGGTCGACCGCGAGGTTCTCGACGAGGTCGATGTTCTGCTGGCCCTCGTAGTACCGCTTGCCGCTGTAGCCCTCGCTGTACTTGTTCTGAAGGACGGTGCCGGTGGCTTCGAGCACGGCCGCCGACACGTAGTTCTCACTGGCGATCATGCGCAGGGTGTCGGACTGGAGCCGCTCCTCCGCGCCGACGAGCGCCGCGAGTTCGGGATCAGTGGCAACCAGGGCGGGGTGCGGGAGTGAGGGGTGTGGCAGCGAGGAGTGCGGTACGGGCGGGTGCGCGGGCGTGGTCATGGCGTCCTCCGGGGCGATCGGTGTTCCGGTCGGTCTCCCAGGGGGTGCCCAGGCGGGCGGCACCTCGTGGCGGTTGCCGCACACCGCTCCCTCGTGGTCTCTTCCACGCGCGCCAGTCGCGATGTGCCCCGCCATTCTACCGGCGGGGCACAAGCACGTACGGGCTGGACGGGACCGCGTACTAGCGGGTCGTCTTGATGGAGAAGACGACCGTCTTACCGGGCCGCTCGTTCAGGCCCCACAGCCGCTTGGCGTTCGGGTCCCAGGACAGGTTCTGCGTGTAGATGGGGCCCTTGGTGAGCGTACGGACCTCACCGTCCGGCGCCGCGTACTGGAGGCACGAGAACTGGGCGTCCTTCTCCGGATCGTCGCCGGGGCACAGGCCCGCCATGTAGAACGTCGAGCCGTCGGAGGCGACGCCCTGCATGTCGGAGACGGGCGACACGTAGGAGACGGACGCCTGAGCGGTGCCGACGCTGTCGGAGGTGGTGGACTTCGGCATGGCCGTCGCCTCGTCCAGCGGCCAGCGGGCGACCCGGCCGCCGCCGTGGTGCTTGGTGAACTCGCCGGAGACCAGGGTGTTGGACGCCCGGTCCAGGCTCAGCGAGCTGAGGCAGATGGTGCCGGGGCCGCCGGGCTCGCACGCGCCGGGCGCGCCGTCGCGCGGGCCGGTGGTGTAGCGGGCGACCATCGGCAGCGCCCAGTCGTGCCAGCGGGCGGACGCCTTGCCGCCCGACATGCCGATCCGCTCCTCGCGGCTGTCCATCTTCCACAGGTGGCGCATGTCGTAGACCTCAAGCTCGTTGCCGTTGGCGACGAGGAGCTTGCTGCCGTACCAGACCACGCCGTCGGCGTGCCGGCCGTCGACGGGGGCGAAGCCCTGCGCCCCGCCGGTCGGGCGGACGAGGAGGACATGCCCGTACGTCACCTTGGAACCGTCGGACTCCGCGATGGTGACGCGGTGCCCCTTGTTGCCGCCCGCGCCGTGCCAGCTGGCGACGTACAGGTGGTTGCCGTCGATGGTGCCGGTCCGGTTCGCGTCGTGGGAGCCGGTCAGCCCCTGGGGCGTCCAGTCCTTGCCCGCGTCGTCGTTCGGGTCCCAGCAGAAGCCGTCGAACTTGAGCGTTCCGTCGAGTTGGTGCGGGTTGCAGAGGCCGTGCCGTCCGGTGTGCTGCGCGGACTGGGCGACGCTGAGCGCGCTCGCGGTCTTGACGGCCCCCGACTTCTCCAGCTCGGTGACGGCCTTGCCGAGGCTGAGGTAGTCGTTGTTCCGGTCGATGTTGAGGTGGTACGTCTTGGTCTGGTCCCGGCTTTCCTTCACCAGTGCGGGAGCGGCGTCGGCATCGGCCGTGGCCGGCTGGGCCGCGGCGAATCCCCCGACGAGCGTGAGTCCGGTCAGCAGCGCCGTGACGGCGCGACGGCCGGAGCCCTCGCGCGCGGTCGACGCCCCCCTGAGCTTCGCAAACAAATTCGATCGCATCCGGGGAAACTAACGGAGCATAAAGGCCGGATCAACTTCTCCTGTGCGCCGGGCGCATTCACGGAGGATCTCCCCTCACCGGGCGCGCGGCGCTACAAATGAGCACAGGACGGCACCGATACGAATGGAGCACACCTTGACCTCCACGGAACGCAGCATCGCCGCCGCCGAGCAGCACAGCGCGCACAACTACCACCCCTTGCCGGTCGTCGTCGCGACCGCCGACGGCGCCTGGATGACCGACGTCGAGGGCCGCCGCTATCTCGACATGCTCGCCGGGTACTCGGCGCTCAACTTCGGCCACGGCAACCGGCGGTTGCTCGACGCCGCCAAAGCCCAGCTGGAGCGGGTGACCCTCACCTCGCGCGCGTTCCACCACGACCGGTTCGCGGAATTCTGCACCGGACTCGCCGCGCTCTGCGGCAAGGAGATGGTGCTGCCGATGAACACGGGCGCGGAGGCCGTCGAGACGGCCGTGAAGACCGCGCGCAAATGGGGCTACCGGGTGAAGGGGGTGCCGGACGGCCGGGCGAAGATCGTCGTCGCCGACAACAACTTCCACGGCCGCACCACCACCATCGTCAGTTTCTCCACCGACGAGGAGGCCCGCGCGGACTTCGGCCCGTACACGCCGGGCTTCGAGATCGTCCCGTATGGGGACCTGGCCGCGCTGGAGGCGGCCGTCGACGACGACACCGTGGCCGTGCTGCTGGAGCCGATCCAGGGCGAGGCGGGCGTGCTCGTACCGCCGCCGGGGTATCTCGCGGGCGTCCGCGAGCTGACGGCGGCGCGGAACGTCCTGTTCATCGCCGACGAGATCCAGTCCGGCCTCGGCCGCACGGGCAAGACCTTCGCGTGCGAGCACGAGGATGTCGTCCCCGACATGTACGTCCTGGGCAAGGCGCTCGGCGGCGGCGTCGTCCCCGTCTCGGCGGTGGTCGCCTCGCACGAGATCCTGGGCGTGTACCGCCCCGGCGAACACGGCTCCACCTTCGGCGGCAACCCGCTGGCCTGCGCCGTCGCCCTCGAAGTCATCGCCATGCTGCGCACCGGCGAGTACCAGCAGCGCGCCGCCGAACTCGGCGACCACCTGCACCGCGAACTCGGCCTGCTCGTCGGCGGCGGCAAGGTCGACGCGGTGCGCGGGCGGGGGCTGTGGGCGGGCGTCGACATCAACCCGGCGCTGGGCACCGGCCGCCAGATCTCGGAGAAGCTCATGGCCCGCGGCGTCCTGGTCAAGGACACCCACGGCTCGACCATCCGCATCGCCCCGCCGCTGGTGATCAGCAAGGAGGATCTGGGCTGGGGGCTGGAGCAGTTGGTGGAGGTGCTGGCCTGAGCCTCCCGAGCTTTTTGCGCAGGGGTGGGCCGACGCCTCGTCGTGAGGGAGGCGCCGGCCCGCCCGGCTGAGGCCCGTACGCCTCAGCGCCGTACGTCCGAGATGCCTCCCCCCGCGTCCAGCGGAGTGATCCGGCGCTGGGCCGCGAACGCCGCCGCCGGATAGCGGGGGTCCGGGCGCAGCGCGTACTCGCGCAGGCACGCCTCGGTGAACTTGATGACGTGCTCGTCGCCGTGCTCGGCGGCCCGCGCGCCCAGTTCGTCCAGCGGCGGCGGCTCGGCCCCCTCGGAATGCCACGCCCCGGACCGCCACACCTCGGCGCCCTCGTCGCGCCGGTCCGTGGTGAAGGACATCAGGAAGGCCGTGTGCACCTGCCAGAGCGCGGCCAGCGTCGGCTCGTACAGCGCGTGCGGCAGGTGCGGAAGCACGATGCGGGCGGCGGCGGGCGCGGTGACGCCGTGGATCAGCGGGACGGGGGCGACCTCGGGGTGGCCGAGGTAGACGTCGGCGAACTGCGCCGTCATCTCGCTCAGCAGCCGCGGCGCCTGCTCGGGGGCCAGCCACTCCAGAGCCTCGCCGTAGGCGGGCTGCCGGTCCAGCTCGTCGAGGCGGCGCCGGACGGTGCCGGGTCCCATCGGCCCGTCCTCCGCCGGGCGCGGCAGCGCGGCGACGGCGGCGGCGAGACTGTACGGGCCGCGCAGCCGCGGCGTGCCGGGGAGTTCCGCGTAGCGGGCCGCCCAGTAGGCCAATCCGCGGGCCAGTTCGTTCAGTTGGAGGGCGGTCGGCGCGTCGCCTGCGGCGTAGAGGCCGCGTACGGCGTGGGCGGTGCGGATGAGGCCGTGGGTGAGTCCGGCGAACAGGCCGGGGAGCAGCCGGGGCCACCAGCGCGCGAGCACCTCGCGCCAGGGGTCGTCGGAGAGCTGGCGGGCGAAGAGCGCCTCCCAGTCCCCGGCCCGGTGGAACGCGCCGAGCGCCGGCCGCCAGGAGGATTCGTCGGCGGGGTCTATGGAGAAGCGGGCGGCGGGCGGTTCGTGGTGGTCCATGGCGCGGCGGTAGCGCTCCACCCAGCGGGACACCTCGTCCTCCCGGCCGAGCAGGGCGAGCGCCTCGGCGCCCATCGGGCCGTGGTTGGCGAGGTCGACGCCTTTGCCTCGCTCGTATCCGAGGTCGTTCATGCGTTCCAGGGCTTCGTTCAACGCGTCGCTGTAGCTGATCGCAGACATGGGCAACCCTTCGGAAATTCGAACTGTTTGGAAATCCGAACCATCTATGCTTGCAGTATGCCGCACACCCCCGAGGCCGCGCGGGCGACCCGGCCGCCGACGCCCGCCGAACTCCAACTCGTCGGCCTCGTACCGCTCCTGGAGCCCTTCTACCGCTGCGCGGCCGTACGCGACCTCATGCCGGAGCGGCTGCGCGAGGTGATGGACGCGCACGGGCTCACCGCGCGCCACGGCGCGGTGCTCCCCCAACTGCTGGCCGGGCAGCCGCTGACCGTCAGCGAGATCGCCCGCAGGCTCCACGTCTCCCTGCCCACCGCCAGCGAACTGGTCGGCGGCCTCAGCCGGGCCGGGGTCGTGGAGCGCGCCGAGGACCCGGCCAACCGGCGCCGCGTCCTGGTATCCGTGGCCGAGGAGTACCGCCCGCATCTCGAAGCCTTCATCGCCCGGCGCGGGGAACCGCTGCTGCGCGCGCTGGACGGCCTGTCGCCGGAGGAGCGCGCGGGGTTCCAGGCGGGGCTGACGGCGTGGGTGCGCGAGGTGCAGCGGTAGCGCGCGGTCGGCAGCACGGCGGCGGGGAACCGCCCCAGAGGGCCCCGGCCAGGCGTCCGGGAATCGCCCCAGAGGGCCCCGGCCAGGCGTCCGGGCGCGGGACCTAGAGTCGAGGCGTGCTCCTAGGAATGATCTGCGCGCTCGGCTCGGCGGTCTGCTTCGGCACCGCGTCCGTCCTCCAGGCCGTCGCCGCTCGCGCGACCGCGCCCGGCACCGGCTCGGGCGTCGACGCGCGGCTGCTGCTGCGCGCGCTGCGCCAGTGGCGGTACGTGGCGGGCCTCGGCCTCGACGGGCTCGGCTTCCTCCTCGAACTCGTCGCCCTGCGCTCCCTGCCCATCTACGCCGTCGGCGCGGCCCTCGCCGCCAGTCTCGCCGTGACGGCGGTGGTGGCCGCGCGGGTGCTGCGCGTCCGCCTCAGCGGCGTCGAGTGGGCGGCCGTCGCCGTGGTCTGCGGCGGCCTCGCCCTGCTGGGCCTCGCCTCGGGCGCGGAGGGCGACCGTACGGGCTCCACGGCGCTGCGCGTCGGCGTGCTGTGCGTCGCGGCCGCCGTACTGGGCATCGGCGCGCTGGCCGGCCGGCTGCCGGGGCGGGCCCGCGCGGCGGTCCTGGGCCTCGGATCGGGCATCGGCTTCGGCGTGGTGGAGGTCGCGGTCCGCCTCATCGACGGCCTCACGCCGACGGCACTGCTGACCAACCCCGCCTCGTACGCCCTGCTGGTCGGCGGGGGCGCGGCGTTCCTCCTCCTCACCTCCGCCCTCCAACGCGGCTCGGTGACGGCGGCGACCGCCGGCATGGTCATCGGCGAGACGGTAGGCCCGGCGCTGGTCGGCGTCCTCTGGCTCGGCGACCGTACGCGCGCGGGCCTGACCCCTCTCGCCATCGCGGGCTTCGTCCTCGCGATCCTCGGGGCGCTGGCCTTGGCCCGCTTCGGCGAAGCACCGGCGGAACCGACCGAATCGACCGAACCGACCGATCCGACCGAACCGACTGATCCGGCCGACCCCTCGGCTGACGCCTCCCAGAACGGCGGCGTGCGCCCTCTCACCTGAAGGCCCCTCGCCGAAACCGGCCCCGGCGACGACCGCAGCAGCGCTTCCAGCGCCCCCGAAAAGGTCTCCTGGCCGATTCGCCTCATGGCACGTTTCGGCTGCTCGCCCGCGTGCGCCGACCACGCCGCGACGAACCTCGCCGCCTGAGTCGCCATGGCATGCCAAAGCCCCCGCCCATACCTGCTGGGCGGGGCCGGTAGGTCTCAGACATCGCTACGGGCCGCGAACGCGACGAACGCGGACCACGCGTCGGGGGAGACAGCGAGGGTGGGGCCGTGCGGGACCTTGCTGTCACGGACGGGAACGACGCCATGCGTTGCCACGGTGGCCGGTGCCCACTCGACACAGTTACCACCGTTGCTACTGCTGTAGCTGCTCTTCTGCCATCGAGTTGGCAGCGTGCTTGCGGTGGTCATTCGCATGCTCCTCCACGTATCTGCTGATCAGGCCGCTGGACTCTTCGGGGGACAGCGCAACGGCCCTAAGCAGATCATAGGCATGCGCCGCGCCGACAAGCTCTTTTGTGTCTACCTCCAGGCGGCCTTTGGAGAAGCCGTCTACGTAGAGCACGCTTCGCCCCTTGTCGAGATCCATCACGGTGAAGGGCCCTTCCAACCCGGGATGGGTGGCGACCCTTCGCGGAATGACTTGGATGACGGTGCGGGGCTCTTCGGCTGCCTTGAGCAGGTGTGCAAGCTGATCGCGCATGGCTTCCGGACCGCCGACCGGGCGGCAGAGAGCTTGCTCGTCGACGACGAACCACGCACGGGGACGCTCTTCCCCTTCCAGGACCGCCTGACGGCTCATGCGCGCAGCCACGAGGTCTTGCAGGCAGTCGGGCCGTCCGCTGGCCAAGATGGCGCGCGCGTAGTCTTCGGTCTGGAGCAGCCCGGGGATGACCTGGCTCTCAAACGTACGGATTTGGAACGCTTCACGCTCCAGTTCGACGTACGGCAGGAACCACGATGGGTACGCGTACCTGAGTACCAACGGATGGAGCCGCGTGAAGTGCCCATCCGTCTTGAGCGCGGTATCCAGATCCGCGGCCAAGTCGGCCGACGGTACCCGACGACCGCGCTCAACCCTGCTGATAACTGGCTGTGTTGTGTTTGCATCCGAGGCCAACTCGGTCTGCGACGTCGAGCCTCGGAGTCGTGTGACCTCTGAGCCAAAGAAGGCCAGCACCGATGCGGTGGGGTCGAGATCTTCCGTCTCGGCGGTCATGCGAGATCACTTCCTTATGCCGGGCCGTTTGGCATAGCTCACTCCCTGTTGAGCGTACGCACAGACTCCCATCCTTGAGTACGAAGTGAGAGTGCTTACTCACGGAAGGTGACGCATGCCCGCGCAAGTTCGCGAAACCCCACAGCCTCCGGACCACCTCGCGGTTGAGGCATTGCTCCGCGCTGGTGGTGCGTGGCGCATAGCTCCGACGTGGTGGCTCCCTGCGAGCGAGTACCGCACCGACCGGGCCGCGATGGCGCGCGTACGGAGCGCGCTGGGCCGCCTGAAGTGGCTGTTCTCGTGAGTAGCGACGCGCGGGCAGCGCTGGCACGGCTCATGGCGGAGTACGGCGTTGACGGGATGCCGTTCTTCCCCAAGACCCCGCCGAGGGAAAGAAGTCGCGACCCCTACACCGCCGCGTTCCCGAAGTGCCAGTGTCCGGAGCACCGCGCCGGGCGCGGCAAACCCGATGGCCCCATCCGAAACAACGCCGACGACGCCAACAGGGAAAGCCAGGAGGTGAGTTCATGAGCCGCACTTTCCGGTACGTGCCGTACATGATCACCCATGACCCGCTCGCGTGCACCGAGGTCTCCGCCGTGTGCGTCTCCGGCGACGACACCGAGTGCGGCGAGAAATCCTCCGTCTACCTCCGCCCGGACTCCGTGATCGAGTGGATGAGACAGCACGCACAGGAAACCGGACACCGGCGCTACCGGCGCTCGTACGGCCACTACCTGTTGTTGGAACCGCCCGACGACTTCACCGGCGCGACCGTCATCGGCCAGGTGACGCACCGTGCGCTTCCGCCGGGGGATGGTGCCGCATGACCGAGCGTCGCGTAGCCGTCGCCCTCATAGTGTCCGGCTTCCTGGTTGCCGTGGTGGCGACGCTCTGGTTTCTGGCCCAGATCGTGTCCCGCCCCCCCTGGATTCCCCTGTCCGCCGACTGGTCCGAGAAGGCCCGGCGGAGAGGGGCAGGTGCAAGGACAGCACACCTGATCACTGCGGCACCCCCAACGAGATCTCAGGAGTGATGCACCATGATGCTTGCTGTTGAGCGTCCAGCCCCCATCGGCCTACTCCAGTCCATCGAGCTGGAAATCACGGGCGGATGCCAGCTCCAGTGCACGCACTGCCTGGCCGAGTCCAGCCCCCAAGGGACCCACGGCAGCATGCTCCCTACGGACTGGAAAGAACTGATCATCGATACTGCCGCACTGGAAATCCCCCTCATCCAACTCATCGGCGGTGAACCGACGCTCTACCCTCGTTGGATCGAACTCTGCGAGCTGGCACTATCGTTGGGGCGCCGTGTGGAGGTATACAGCAACCTCTTTCACGTCAAGCCCGCGTGGTGGGGCCTGTTCCAGCGCGATGGTGTATCGCTCGGGACGAGCTACTACAGCAACGACCCCGCCGAACACGATGCCATCACCGGCCGCAAAGGGAGTTACGCCGTGACCCGGTGCAACATTCAAGAGGCAGTCACGCGGCGTATCCCGATCCGTGTGGGCATCGTTGACATCATCGACGGGCAGCACGTCGCCGAAGCCCGTGCCGAACTGGAGTCCATGGGTGTGACCCGCATCAACACCGACCGCGTACGCGCCGTGGGTCGTGCCGCGTCGCCCGGCACACCGCCGACGCTCAATGAAATGTGCGGCCGGTGCACGCGGGGACGCGCTGCGGTCCTCCCGAACGGAGACCTCGTGGGTTGTGTGCTCGCGCGGAACTTCCCGGCAGGCAACGTCAAGGAGAAGCGTCTCGCGGACCTTCTCGCCGGCGACGCGTGGGCAAAGCTGTCGGCGAGTATTCCTCAGCGCGATGCAACCGCATGCCAACCGGACGGGTCCGACTGCGACCCCGCGAGCACCCCCGCATGCCTGCCGAAGTACCCCAACCACCCCGAGCCTGCGCGATGAAGTGGGCCGACCGGGCCGCCGCACTCGCCGACGAAGTGACGCATCCGGAGTCCCGCTGGCACGACGCCGTACGCAGCACCCCCCGGCACCTCTTCGTGCCTCGCTGGTGGGAAAAGCGCTACTACGGCCCGACACTGTGCGACGGTCCGACCGCCCCGGACGCATGGATGAAGGCGGCCTACAGTGACCGAACTCTGATCACCCGTCTGGGGGCACTGCACGCCGATCACGCGACGCTCGGCGGCCGTGCCGACTGGTGGCCATCGTCGTCGTCCACACTGCCGAGCCTGGTTGTCCAAATGCTTCGGCATGCCCGCCCCCAAGAAGGAATGGACCTCCTCGACGTAGGAACCGGGTCGGGATACTCCGCTGCACTTCTAGCGCACCGGTTCGGCGACCGGCACGTAACGAGCGTGGACGTGGACCCCTACCTGACGGAAGCCGCTCGCGCGCGGCTCGACCAGGCCGACCACCGGCCCGAGGTAGCCACCGTGGACGCTACCGGTCCCCTGCCCGGCACATACGACCGCATCGTTTCCATGGTGTCCGTACCGCGCGTCCCGGCATCATGGCTGACCGCCCTCCGCCCCGGCGGCCGGCTCGTGACCACCATCACCGGAACCTCCCTGATCATCGGCGCGGGCAAGACGCCGGACGGGGGCGCCGCAGGCAGGGTCGAACGTGATTGGGCGGGCTTCATGGGCGTCAGGCACGGGCACGACTACCCGCCCCGGCTCATGACCCGTTTCCCGCAGTCACGAGACCAGGAAGGGGAAGAGGTCACCACCGGGCGGTATCCGGTGCTCGACGTCGAACAGGCATGGGAGGTCAAGACGCGTCTCACCCTGGCCACGCCGGGAATTGAAAGCCACTTCGAGACGCATGAACAGATCCGGGCAGCTTGGCTGTTCCACGAAGACGGCTCATGGGCCCGCGCCGAGGGGCACTGGACCGACCCGCCCACCGTGCACCAGAGCGGTCCCCGCCGCCTATGGAGCGAGTTGGAGCGCATCCGGCACATGCTCAACATGGAAGGCGGCATCGGTCTGTACGGCTGCCGCGTCCGCATCGACCCTGATGGCGTGTGTCACCTGTCGCGCGCTGGGTGGGAAACCACTATCGGATAGCCCTTGATCTTTCGGGGCTCTTACCCCGTCCATGACGTTCTTTCGTCGCACGGGCGGGGCCTTTGTCCTTCGGGTTCCCGCTCCATTCGGTAGGCCCACAACCATGACGACCGCCCCACGGCGCGTCCCCGCAGGCAGCACCACCGGCCCCGTTCGGCCACGCGCCGGGCGGGGCTTCCGCCTGTCCGCACGGGGCCGCCCCGAGAACCTGTGGGCGCATGTGCACACCACGTGATATTTATGCGCTGATCATGTGTGCACCAGGGGAGGGGCTTCAATGAAGCGCAAAACATGGGTGATCGTTGGGGTGGCAGTGCTCGCCATCGGGGGGATCACGTCGCTGTTCAAAGACGACGAGCCGAGCAAACCGGCGGCCGACAGCAAGCCGAGCGCCACAGCGTCCGCGCGGCCTACCGCCGACCACCGCGTGAAACCATCCAAGACGCCTACGAGCGGTATCCCGTCACCCGATGCGGCACAGCGTGAGTCCCTGATACGCGCCCTACGCGCGATCGAGCCGGGGTTGGTCGCGAAAGAGGACCGGGCCGTAAGTCGGGCACGGGACACGTGCCTGGACCACAAGAGCGGCAAGGACGCGGCCATGGTCCAGAAGAACACCAAGAGCCGCTTTGAGGGGGGCACCGTGCCAAGCCTCGACGACGACCAGGCCGCAGGCATCGTGAGCGCGGTGAAGGAGTCGTTCTGCGGCTGACCAAACAGCCCTAACAGCCCCGTTCGGCCCCGTCACTTGCTGGGCGGGGCCGGTAGGTCTCAGGTGCTGCTCCGGGCCGCGAACGCGACGAACGCGGACCATGCATCGGGGGAGACGGTGAAGGTGGGGCCGTTCGGGTACTTGCTGTCACGGACAGGGACGATGCTGTGCGTGGCAGCGAGATTGACGGCGATCTCTATGCAGGTTCCGCCGTTATCGCTGTAGGAGGATTTGAACCAGTGCGGAACTGGGGTTTTAGTGCTCACGAGTTGCCCTTTCGTACCTGGTTGATCATGTCCACGGATGCTGGCTGGGACAACACTTCGCCCTGTAGCTGATGGTAGGCCGTCAGCATCGGAAGGACTGACGTGGGATCACGGTCCAAATGGCCTTGCGCCTGAGACTCGGCATACGCCATGACCGACCGGTCAGCCATCGTCAGCACGTTGACGGGCAGGTTCAGTGTGCGACGCTCTCCAATAGAGAAGGGTGCCACTTGCAACACGGTGGTCGGCGAGGCTGCAAACGTGAGCAGTCGGTCTAGTTGAGCTTCCATCACAGCTCGACCGCCGATAGGGCGTCGGAGGCAGCTTTCATCCATCACCACGAAGAGCATGGGAGGTCGCCTCCGCACCAATGCCTGTTGGCGTTCCATCAGGAACGAGACACGTTCGTTCGCTTGCTGCGGCGTGATTGCCCTCCGCTGCGCTGCACTGTCTGCCAGCACCTTTGCGTACTCCTGTGTCTGTAGCAGACCCGGAATGACCCCGGTCTCAAACACCCTGATCTCTACCGCTCGCCCCTCTTGCTCCACATACGAAGAGAAGCCTTCCAGCATCGAGCCATGCCGGATGTCGCGCCACTCGCGTTCGAACGCTTCGGCGGAGTCACCAGTCATCCCAAAAGCAGCATCAAGGCTGCGCGAGAACCGTAGAGTTGGCGGTTTGCGGCCAGTTTCCACGGCCGAGATGTGCTGACTGGAGCACCCCACCTGCTCGGCGAGGTCCTCTTGCTTCCACCCGCGCGCTTCCCGCAATCTGCGAAGACGCGCCCCGTAGGCTTCCCGTGGACTTCCGTCGGGATTCAACTCTTTCTGGTTGACCATGACACGTCCAAATCTCCCTTCGCTTCTGGTTACTTGAAGGGCTGCCGACTCTAGTCCACGCTGACACCTCCTGGTAGTGAACCCACTACGGAGAGGAGCGGCGGTGCCCGAAGAGAACCGCCCCGTGCTCCGTCTCGTCCGCAAGGACGTAGACACCCCAGCAGACCTTGAAGGCGAGGTTGTCGACGCAGTAATCCGGTCCGGTGGAGCGTGGCGCATAGCTCCGACCTGGTGGCTCCCTGCGAGCGAGTACCGCACCGACCGGGCCGCGATGGCGCGCGTACGGAGCGCGCTGGGCCGCCTTAAGTGGCTGTTCTCGTGAGTAGCGACGCGCGGGCAGCGCTGGCACGGCTCATGGCGGAGTACGGCGTTGACGGGGTACTGCTCTTCCCCAAGACCCCGCCGAGGGAGAGAAATCGCGACCCCTACACTGCCGCGTTCCCCAAGTGCCAGTGTCCGGAGCACCGCGCCGGGCGCGGCAAACCCGACGGCCCCATCAGAAACAGCGCCGACAACGCCAACGGTAAGAGCCAGGAGGGGAGTTCATGAGCCCCACTTTCCGGTACGTGCCGTACACAATCACCCATGACCCGCTCGCGTGCACCGAGGTCTCCGCCGTGTGCGTCTCCGGTGACGACACCGAGTGCGGCGCGAAATCCTCCGTCTACTTCCGCCCGGACTCCGTGATCGAGTGGATGAGGCAGCACGCGCAGGAAACCGGACACCAGCGCTACCGGCGCTCGTACGGCCACTACCTGTTGTTGGAACCGCCCGACGACTTCACAGGCGCGACCGTCATCGGCCAGGTGGTGCGCCGTGCGCTTCCGCCGGGGGACGGTGCCGCATGACCAGCCAGAGGGCAGCGGTCGCCCTCTTGGTGTCCGGTCTCCTGGGTTGCTGTGGTGACGACGGCCGAGAGGATCACTGTGTCGCCTGAACCATTCGACATCCCCGAGCACGTTGCAGATGCCGTAAAACCCCTGACCGCAAAGCTCGTTGCCAACCGGCGGGGTTCTGCCGTCTGGGATGTGGTGACACCCGCCGGCCGCCGTGCGGTCAAGCTCGGCTACCGCTGTCCTCCACACGATTGGACTGCACTGGCGCCCGCGCGTGAATCCGTCATCCTTCGCCAGATCATTCCGGAGGATGTCCAGTGCGGTGAATGGGCCGAGGGGACATGGAGCGCGCAGCCATGGCGGGAAGGGGTGGACCTGTTCAGCCGGTGGGAGCGCCATCGGGCCCACGGATCAGTGCCCAGCCTCGCCGAAGCGCTCTCGTGTGCCGCCCCCTTGGCCGACCTGCACGCGAAAGGCTGGGCGCACGGCGACGTACAGCCGAACCACCTCCTGATGGATTCAGCCTGCACGTGGCTCATCGATCTCGGTCTGGCGAGCGGCGGGCACGTCTCGGATGCCTTCGATTTCCCGTACCGCGGGTGCCTTGTCCACTACGAGGCACCGGAGATCTCTCGCAGCGTGCTGGACTCGGGCACGGCCGTACCGTCGTATGAGTCGGACGTGTACGCGCTCGGCGCTTCCCTTTTCCTCAGCGCCACCGGATGGCGGCATGTGGACTATCCCGACGACGCACCCCGCGAAGTCCAGCGACGCGCCATCGTGGGCAAGCCACACCGGCCCGTGGACGTCCCCGGCCCCTTGGGGAGTCTGATCGTCGCCATGATGCGCCGGGACCCGGCTACCCGGCCCACGGCTGCCCAAGTCACGGACGCCCTGAGCGAAGCGGCATATCCCCGCCCCTGGCAACCCCGGCACCACGTTTGACGGGTTCCACTCCATTCGGTCGGCCCACAGCCATGACGACCGTCCTACGGGCCGAGCGGAATTTCCGACGCGAGCGCGTCCAGTACGCGCAGGTACAGCACGTACAGCGCGTACGGCGCGTACGGCGCGTACTCGCGCGCTGGTGCGCCTACGGAAGCACGCCCAGAAGAGCCTCCAGCGCGCTTCCAAAGGCGTGGTCCGGCGGTGTGCCGTAGCCGATGACCAGAGCGTCGTAGTGCGGCGTGGGCGCATCGGGGGCACGGAAGCGGGTCAGCCCGTCCAGGGCAAGACCCTGCCATCGTGCGGCCTGAACGATGGACTGTTCGGTGCCGGGCGGGAGTTCGAGGACCGCGTGGAGGCCGGCGGCGATGCCGGTGGCGCGGATGTGCGGGGCTCGGTCGGCGAGCGCCGCGACGAGGCGGTCGCGGCGGCGCCGGTAGCGCAGCCGCATCGCGCGTACGTGGCGGTCGTACGCGCCGGAGACGATGAACTCCGCGAGGGTGAGCTGTTCGAGGGCTCCCGTCCCCCACTCCCCCGCGGCCTTGACCTCGGCGACCTCGGCTGCCAGCTGCCCCGGCAGCACCATCCACGCCAGCCGCAGCGCAGGCGCCAGGCTCTTGCTCGCGGTGCCGAAGTAGACGACGTGCTCCGGATCGAGGCCCTGAAGGGCTCCCACCGGTTGTCTGTCGTAGCGGAACTCGCCGTCGTAGTCGTCCTCCAGGATCAGCGCGCCCGTGCGCGACGCCCAGTCGACGACGGCCGCGCGCCGGTCCGGGTGGAGCGAGGCCCCGGTCGGGTACTGGTGCGCGGGGGTGAGGAGGGCGGCGCGTACGCCCCTGTGCCCGGCCAGTTCCTCCGTGCGCGCCCCGTGCCCGTCGACCGTGAGCGGTACGGTCCGCAGCCCGGCCCGGCGCAGAACGTCGCGGTGGAGCCAGAGCCCGTACGACTCGACGCCCAGCTCCCGCACCCCGCGCGCCCGCAGCACCCTCCCCAGCACCGCCAGCCCCTGCATGAACCCCGCGCACACCACGATGCGCGCGGGGTCGGTCCGTACGCCCCTGGCGCGGGCCAGGTAGTCGGCGAGCGCGGCGCGCAGCGCGGGGTGGCCGCAGGGGTCGGGGTATCCGAAGGCGTCGTTCGGGGCGGTGGAGATCGCGCGGCGGCCGGCGGCGAGCCACGCCGAGCGGGGGAAGGCGGACACGTCGGCGGTGCCGACGCGCAGGTCGTGGGCGGGGCGCCGGTCCTGCTCCGGCGGCGCGGCCCGGACCGCGCCCGGCCGCGGCACGGTGCGGTGCGCGACGCGCGTGCCGGAGCCCTGCCGCGCGGTGAGCCAGCCCTCGGCGACGAGGTCGCCGTACGCGTCGGCGACCGTGTTGCGGGCCAGGGCCAGGTCGGCGGCGAGGGAGCGGGAGGACGGCAGCCGGGTGCCGGGGGCCAGCCGCCCGGTGCGTACGGCCTCGCGCAGCGCACGGGTGAGCGCCGCGCGCACCCCGCCCGAGCCGGTCAGGTCGAGGTGCAGGTCCCGGCCGAAAGTGGCCCACGATTCCGCCATGGAAATGGACCATACCGTTGGACCAGTACAGGCGTAGCGTCGTAAACATGACGACGAACGAGAACACCCACACCCACGCCCCCCGCATGAACCTGACCGAGGCCATCCCCTCCGCCACCTACAAGGCGGTCATCGCCCTCGACGCCGCCGCCCGCAAGGGCGTCGACCCGGTCATCGCGGAACTGGTCAAGATCCGCGCCTCGCAGATCAACCACTGCGCGTTCTGCCTGGACATGCACATCAAGGACGCCCGCAAGGCCGGCGAGACGGAGGAGCGCGTCTACCTCCTGAACGCCTGGGAGGAGGCCGCGAGCTACTACACCGAGAAGGAGCAGGCGGCGCTCGCGCTCACCGAGGCGGTGACCGTCCTGACGGACGGCTTCGTGCCGGACGCGGTGTACGCGCGCGCGGCGGCCCACTTCGAGGAGGAGGAGCTGGCGCAGCTCATCGCCCTCATCGCCACCATCAACGTCTGGAACCGCTTCAGCGTGACGACCCGCAAGACGCCGGGCGCGGTCTGAGGCACGAGGCACACGCGAATGCCCCTGAGCCGTCCGGCGACGGGCCCAGGGGCGCGCGGCGGCGTCGCCGATCACTTCTCCGTCATCATCGGCCCTGCAACGCCTTGACGTTGTTGCCGAAGCTCCAGATGCGCGAGCCGTCCCAGTTGAGGGACCAGGTCATGAGGCCCTTGAGCGCGCCGCTGTACTTGTTCCACGCCTGCGACACCAGGCCCGTCGACATGTAGCCGCCCCCGGCGCCGGGCTGCGCGGGCAGGCCCGGGGCCTGCTTGTCGTACGGGACCTTGATGGTGGTGCCCTGGACGACAAGGCCCTTGTTGAGGCAGTCGGTCTGCGCGGTGAAGCCCTGGACGGTGCCGGCGGAGTACGAGTCGCCGGAGCAGCCGTACATGCTGCCGTTGTAGTACTGCATGTTCAGCCACCAGAGCCGGCCGTTGTCCGCGTACTTCTTGACGATCGGCAGGTACGCGCCCCAGATCGAGCCGTACGTCACGCTGCCGCCGGTGACGTACGCGGTCTCGGGGGCCATGGTCAGGCCGAAGTTGGACGGCATCTTGGCGAGCACGCCGTCGATGATGCGGATGAGATTGGTCTGCGAGGCGGAGAGCTGCTTGATGCTGCCGCCGCCGGTGAGCCCGGTCTCCAGGTCGATGTCGATGCCGTCGAAGTTGTACTTCTTGAGGATCGGCACCACCGTCTCCACGAACCGGTCCGCCACGGAGCTGGAACTGAGGTCGATGCCGGCCGCCGCCCCGCCGATGGACATCAGGATCGTCTGGCCTGCCGCCTTGGCCGAACACATCTCGGCCGGGGTCGAGACCTTCACCGTCGCGTCCATCCCGTCCTCCCACAGGACGGTGCCGTCGGAACGGATGACGGGGAAGGCCGCGTTGATCACGTTGTAGCCGTGCTGCTGGATGCGGGGGTCGTTGATCGGCGTCCAGCCGAAGGGCGGGTGCACGCCGTTGGCCGCGCCGTCCCAGTTCTCCCAGTACCCCTGGAGCACCTTGCCCGCGGGCTTCGACTTGACGGCGCAGGTGTCCTCCCGCGGCCCCGCCGGTCCGCTCGCCGCGGCGGCGACCGGTGCCTGCGACACCAGGGCCAAGGCGAGACCGGCCCCCAGCAGACGCACCATCCGAGCCATTCGACCGATCATGACGTGCTCCTTTCCGGCCACGACTGACGGCCTGAATCTAGAGTGAGCATGACAACCGGTCAATAGGTCTGGACCAAAGCCGCCGCAGATGCTTGCGGCCGCTGTCACGGGCGTTCAAGCTGTGACAGGCCGATTCGAACGGAAGGGACGGAAAGAGCACGTGACACGGATGGAGCCCGTCGCCGCCGCCGGCGAATACGCCCGGCACGCCTTCCCCGACGCCCTCGCCGTGATCGTGGGCGGCAGCGCGCTCACCGCGCGCCGCACCCCGACGTCCGACCTCGACATGGTCGTGGTGACCGCACCGCGGGACAACCCCTGTCGCCACTCGTTGCACTGGGCCGGGTGGCCGGTGGAAGTACTGATCCACGACGAGCAGACATTGGCCGCCTACTGCGACGACAATCTGGCCCGCCGCTGGCCGGGGATTCCGCGGCTGATCGCCGAGGGCGCGATCGTGAGCGAGCGCGACGCGCTCGGCCGACGCCTCCAGACCGAGATGCGCCGCCGCTTGGCCGAAGGCCCCTCGGCCGCGACCCCGGCCGAGCTGGAAGCCCACCGCTACCAGCTCACGGACGTACTCGACGACCTGGCCGGGGCCGAGGACCCCGCCGAGATCGCCTTCATCAGCTGCCGCGTCCTGACCAGATCCGCCCAACTGGCACTGCTGGCCGGGCGGCACTGGCAGGGCGCCGGAAAATGGCTGCTGCGTGAACTGCGCGACCACGACCCGGATTTGGCCGAGCGCCTGACCCAGGCTCTCCACGCACCCGCACAACTCGCCGCCGTAGCACACGAGATACTCGACACGGCGGGCGGCCCCCTATGGGCCGGCTACCAAGTAACCGACCCACGCACCCCGTGACGCTATAGCGCGCCCGGCGCTTGAGGACCGGGGCCCAGGGCAGAGCCCCGATCACGAAGCCCGGCCCATCCAGCCCGTCCGGCGATTGAGGACCGAGATCCGGGGCAGAGCCCCGATCACGAAGCCCAGCCCCATCCAGCCCGTCCGGCGATTGAGGACTGTGTTCCGG
>NZ_JBHVHQ010000019.1:0-29608 GCF_042800135.1 Streptomyces sp. NPDC057654
CCGTCCTCCCATGTGGACGGCGCGCAGGCCAGCCCCGTACACAGACTTCGAGGACCGCGGAGCATGCAGGGGCACGGCGGTCATCAGCCGCAGACGGCGGGGGTCACGTGCGGCGCCGTACAGCGGGGTCGCGTTCCGCGACGTGCCGGGCGACGGCGTCGACTGCGGGGCGGGCGTAGCGCTCCAGGGAGCGGACGGAGGCGTGGCGGGAGCGGGCCAGCAGCATCGGGGTGGAGGTGCCGTCCTCGGCGTCGTGCGTGAGGGCGCTGTGGCGGAGCCGGTGGAGCGTCCAGCCGTCCAGGTCCTCGATGTCGTTGGGTGAGGCGAGGGGGTTGGCCAGCAGCCGGGTGTTCTCCTCGAAGATCTCCTCAGCGCGGCGGTAGGAGAGCCGGGCGCGGCCGGTCTCCGGGCACACGTCGAGCGTCGGTGTTCCGGCCGGCGCCTTGCGGTCGGTGAGGAACAGCGGGCCGCGGGTGCGGCGGGCGATGAGGCGGGGCAGGAGTTGGGCGGTGCCGGACTGCCAGTGAATCCACTCGGTCGCCCCGCCCTTGGCGGTGATCTTCCCCCGTTTGTCCTGTAGGTAGAGGTCTTCCACGTTCAGGCACAGCGCCTCGTCGGCCCGTGCGGCGGACTCGTAGAGCATCTTCCACTGCGTCTTCTCCCGCAGCGCGACGTCGAGGCGCCACAGGGCAGCGATCTGATTCTCCGCGAGGGCCTTGGTGCGGTCGGGCGGCGCCGGCCGCCGCTCGATGCCGATCGTCGGATCGCCTTCGATCCAGCCCTGGCGCTGCCACCAGCCGATCGCCTTGCGCGCGATGGACAGCTCCCGGTTGACGGTGTCGGCGTCCATCGCATCCGCCCGCGCCGCGGCCAGCTCCGCCAGGACCTCGGGCAGTGCCGGGTCGTCGATTCCTGTGATGGGGAAGACGGGCGGCTTCGCGCCGCGGCGGTTGGGGCCGGTCGGCGCCGGTTCGCCGGCGAGCATCCACCCCCACGTCGTCAGCGAGATCCGGTAGATCCGGGCGGAGGACTTCGCGATGCCCGCGCCGGTGAGGTACCGCTCGACCGCCGCGGCGTACGAGGGCGGCGGGGCGGACAGGGGTACCACCCGGGCGCGCGGCAGCCGAAGCGCGCCCCCGCTTGCGAGTTCGGTCACCGGTTCGATCGTCATGCCCGCCCCGCCCTTCCGGTGCTGCCGCAGTAAATGCGTACACCTCGCCCCGGCGGGAGGAAGCCCTCGCCGCAGGTCGCGATGATCACGGTAGGGGCTCTGCCGCAGTAAATCCGGCATTTACCGCGGCACCAGCCTGCCGGGCCGCCACCCAACGGAACCGCCACCACCGCCAACCGCTGTACCGCCGACCTTCACGCCGAACCTGGCCCCGAGCGTCACGCAGCGCTACACGCCACCTGGCCGTAGCTATACGAGAACAGGGCCGACCCGATCGAATGACGGGAACGCAGAAGATGGAACCAGCCGGATAGGGATGGCTCGGTTCGAGCTTCACCCGAGAACGCCAGGTCGGCCCGCCCAGTTGCACCATTCGGCTCCAGCGAAGCCCGGCTGGTGCTCCCTCTGCGACCCGACGTCCCCAGATCAGCGGGGCACTGAAGCGGCTGCTGCGCGGCGGGGCCGCAGCGGCCGGTAGCCGGCCGGGTCGAGCTTGGCGAGCTCGGTGTCGACCTCGACGTTGATCGTGCCGAAGAAGTTCACGTTCTCGCTGTGGGCCGGGGAGATGTGCGCCAGCAGTTCGTCGTCGACCGCGCGGCCCTCGGCCCGCATCTGCGCGATGGCCAGCCCGTAGTACTCCGTTGTCCAGGTGACCACCGAGTTGGTCAGCAGCGTCAGGCACCACGCCTGCTCGGTCTGCGCAGCCAGGTGACGGTGCCGGATCGCGCCCTCGTGCGCATACAGCAGGCTGCGGCGCAGCGCGTGCAGCGACTCGCCCTTGTTGAGCTGCCGGGCGATCTTCCTGCGGTAGGTCTCGTCGGCCAGATAGCGGGCCGCGTAGACCGTGCGGCGAAGCGCTCCGTACTCCTTCAATGCCGCGGCCAGGGTGTTCTGCCGGGAGGAGGCGGACAGCTTGCCGACGATCAGGGAGGCGGTGGCGTGCCCGAACTTGATCGACCCTGCCAGCCGCAGCAGATCGTCCCAGTTCTCCTCGATCAGCCCTGTGTTGATCTTCTGGGTGAGCAGGGGCCCCGCCACCGGCCAGAGACTGTTGACGTCACGCTGCGGGTCCATCCGGTACAGGGTGATCTTCCCCAGGTCCCGGATCCGCGGCGACAGCTGCATCCCCACGAGGTCGAACAGCGCGAAGTTCACCAGCGTCACGCCATGCGTGTCGGTGGCGTGCTCCGTGATGGGCAGGTCGGTCCTGTTGCCCATGATCTCGTCCAGCACGTAGTGCGCCTCCCGGCGGGTCACCACGATGACCTTCGTGCCGAACGTCGTGTGCTGGTCCGAGACGTGCGTGTATGTCGACAGGCCCTGCCCGGCGAAGTACTTCTTCATCGCCCGCGCCGTCGTCGACTTCCCCTTCACCGGGAACCGCTGCCCGTCCGAGGACGACAGCGTGCCCCCGCCGAACGCCTGGGTCAGCGGAAGCCGGTGGTGGTAGTTGACGACCGCGGCGTTCGCCGCCGCCAGGGTCTCCTCACGGAGGTACCACTCCTGGGTCCAGGCCAGGATGTCGTAGGAGATCCCGCACGCGTCCGCCATCCGCACCAGGCCCAGATTCGTCGCGTTCGCGATGAGCACCGCCAGCAGGTTCCGCTTCAGCTCCGGGGAGCGGGTCTGCTTGCCGCCGGCGTGGGTGAGGCAGTCCAGAAAGCCGGTGCGGCGGTCGAGTTCGACCAGCAGCGAGGCGATCGGGGCCAGCGGCAGCAGCTCCGCGAGCTCATCCTTCAGCCCGGCGGCCTCGGCCGGGACGTCCTCGGCCGACAGCGGCGGGATGATCAGCTCCCCGCCCGGCGACAGCCTCACCTCCCCGGTCCCCGCCTTCCGGCTGCCGAGCACCTTCTCCAGGTCGCCCATCGCGGCCGCGAGCTCTTCCCTGCACGCGCCCAGCGCCACCCGCGCACCGGCCGGCTTGCCGACCAACTGGCAGAACTGCTCCCGCTGTCCCACCCACTGCGCGGGCGTGAACAGGTACGAGGCCGGATCGGCGTACCGGCGCGAGGACGGCACATACACATCACCGCTGCGCAGCCCGTCCCGCAGGCCCAGCAGCACCGTCAGCTCCCAGAAGTGCCGGTACGCCGTGACGTCCCTCGCCCGCGCGGCCTGCTCCAGGTAGCCGGCCCACTTGGCGGGCACGAAGTCCGTCGGCGCATGGTCCGGGACCTTCCGAGCCCCGTCCGCGTTCAGCTTCTTCAGGATCTTCACGGCCTCGATGAGCGCCTCGGCGCCCGTGCCACCGGTGAACTCGATGGACTTCAGCACATCCGGGGTGAACTGCCGCAGGTAGGAGTAGGAGTTGTCGAGCATCGCCAGATGCCAGTGGTCGCGCGGCAGCCTGCCGGCGGCCTGGGCGAGCGCGGCGCGCAGCCGTTCCATGCCGATGGTGTTGCGCAGCAGGGCGCCAACCATCTCGTCCTCGACCCCGACGTCGACCAGGACCGGCAGGATCTCATCCAGCAGGGCCTGCCGCCCCTCCCCGGCCGCAGCGCGGGCGGCCAGCTCGTCCCGCATCTTGATGCGGGCCCGGCTCTCCCGCGCGGAGACGGCCTGGTCGAACAGGCTGATGACCTCGTCCAGCACATCGGCGGCCGACTGCGAGAGCACCGTCAAAAGGATCGGGTGCCGGCGCTGCGGCTCACGCCGGTCCAGCGACTGCGCGGTCAGCCGACGCCCGACCGATGCCAGGAACCGGCGCCGCTCCGCCGGCAGGCCCGTCAGGTCCAGGTTGTGGGCATCCAGCCCGCGCAGGAAGCCCAGCTTGTCCAGCTCGGCCTTCACCGCGTTCGCCGAGTCCCCGGTCGCGCCCTTGGACAGCCAGTTCAACCGCGTCGCCCCGATCGCCGAGTCCACCCTCAGCAGCCCGTCGAGCTCGCCCATCAGCTTCGGCGTCAGCAGGTGCCGCACCCGCTGGTAGGTCTCCCGCCCGGCCTCCGTCCGCGCCGTGGCCACCCGCTCCAGCAGCTTCACCACCCCGGGCCGCACGACCCGCGACGACGCCAGGTGTTCGCAGGCCAGGCGGAACAGCAGGGACGGGGAGTCGTGTTCCATCGCGCGAGCGAGCAGGAACTCGTCCAGCTCCTCCAGCTCCAGCGCCTTCGCCGGCTTCCAGCTCAGGTACCGGATCACCTCGCGCAGATGCCCGGTGCGGGTCTGCTTCCGCTCACCGTAGAACCGCAACTCACCCACAGGGACCTGAAGGGGCTCAGAGAGCCGGGCCACCGCCGCCGGGGGCGCCGAAGCGACATCGTCCGGGACGAACCCCAGCCACGGCAGAGTGCACAGCTGGACCGCCAGCCCCAGCCGGTCCTTCGGACTACGGCCGCGGCCCGGATCGATGAAGCCCACGTCCGCCGGCGTCAGCGTGAAGAACCTGATCAGCTCCTCTTTGTTGATCTCCGGAAAGCCGCGCAGCCGCGCCAGCTCGTCGTCCGCGAACACACGGGTCGCCACCGAGAACCCCCACCACAAGCAGTCCCAACGGCGGCCCTTGTCGTATCGACGGCTTACCGCATTGCATGGTGAACGACCCGGCCGTTCCTCAAGACACGGTGAAAAGGAGGCCGCTGTTCCCGCTGCCAGCGGCTGAAGGTCACCCGGCTCTCAGCGAGGTCGCCGCCGTACGAGCGGACCGGACGACACCGCACTCCGAGCAGTATCGCCCCAGGCCAGCGGTATTCGTTGTTTTTGCGGCCGTTGATACGGAGACCCCGGAGATGACGAGATCAAGGACGAGCCCTTCAAGGACCCCGGCCCGAACGGGCACAAGGACGAGGATCCGGGCCCGCCGCCCGAGAAATAGAGACCATGGCCTCATACGCTCAGCTCGTGGACGGACTGCACGCCGACGGTCTTCTTGCCGACCGGTGGCGTGAGGTCTTTCTGGCGACCCCCCGGGCCGGATTCGTCCCCGACACGGTATGGGTTCCCGAAGGCGACGGCTACCGCGAGGTCGACCGGCGCCGCGCCCCGCGCAAGTGGGAGCGGTTGGTCAACTCCCGTGCCGTGCTGATCACCCAGCTCGACGACGGCCAACCGAACGGGCCACAGGCACCCACCTCGTCCTCGTCCATGCCGGCGGTCGTCGCCGAGATGCTCCAGGTGGCCGATGTGCGCCCGGGGATGCGGGTGCTGGAAGCCGGCGGCGGTACCGGCTGGACAGCCGCGCTGACCTGCCGCATGACCGGGGACGGAAGCCTCACCACCGTCGAGGTCGATACGGACCTGGCCGGGCAGTGCGCCAAGAACCTGGCCGCCGCCGGCCTCCCCGCGCGCGTCGTGCACGGTGACGCCGTCGCCGGCTACCCGCCGGCAGCCCCCTACGACCGCCTCTCCTCCACCGTCGCCGTCCGCTCCATCCCTCCGGCATGGCTGGCCCAGGTACGGCCCGGCGGCACGATCACCACCCCCTTCCACACCCCGTTCGCACCGTTCGGACTGCTGCAACTCACCGTCGCGGCCGACGGACGCGCGGCGAGCGGACGGTTCTGCGGCGGTGTCTCGTTCATGTGGCTGCGCAGCCAGCGCCCCGACAACCAGGCACACGGCCGGATCGACAAGAACACGCGCCGCGTCTCCCATGCCCCCCAGCCACCAAAGTGGCTGGCCGACGAGACCGGTGCCTGGCTCGGGGCCGGCCTGCACCACCCCGAGCTGTCCTTCGGCCGTCACTGGAGCCCCCAGGACCCACAGGACACCTACCGGGTCCGTATCAGCGACCGACGCGGCTCCCTGGCCGTCGCGTTCTGCCACGAACCCTGGACGGTCCTCCAATACGGACCCCGCAGTCTGTGGGACGAGACCGCCGCCCCGGCCCTCGTCTGGTGGGACGCTCACGGACGACCCGGCATCACACGGTACGGAATCACCGTCCACCCCGACGGCACCCACCACGCCTGGCTCGACGATCCCCGTTCCCAAACGTGGCAGCTGGTCACACCACGTTGACCGACGAGTGCCGTCGAGGGGGAAAGCTCACACGTGAGGGTGGGCCGGATCTCCGATAGGGCCCGGCCCGATCCGCCCCTCGTGTAGGGAAACCAAAACGGCGACATCGGCGTTTAAGGGCTCATAGATTGTCGAATTCGCCGTCGCGGGTGCCGAGGACGAAGGCGGACCACTCAGCGGGAGTGAACACGTGCGGCTCTCTGTCGGGGTTCTGCGAGTCGCCCAGGAGGATGAAGCCATCCTTTGTTCCCACTCGCACGCAGTTCCCGCCGCCTCCGCTGTGCGAGGAGACCTTCCAAACGACATCTGTCAGGTCGAAGTCGGCGGGGTCGGGCTTTATGCTCACTGGTGGAGCTCCTTGATCATTTCCTTGAGTCGGACGCGCGTGTCGGCGGGGCTCAGCGCCCGCTTCCACAGATCGGTAAAGACCTCGGTGTAGCGATCCACGTCCGGTTCCTCTTCGAGGTACACCGAGCGGCTCATAATTTCCACCCACACGACGTCGCGTGTGGCCTCGGGGAAGCTCATCAGCATGAACGGGCCGGCTAGGCCTGGGTGGCTCCCGATGGTGTTGGGCAGGATGCGGATGGAGTTTCTCGGCTCCTCTGCGGCGGTGAGCAGGTGCTCCAGCTGCCCTCGCATCACACACGGGTCACCGACGATCCGCTGCAGGGCGTTTTGTTCGATGAGGGCCTGGAACTCCCTGAGTGCACCCTCGGCTATCTTCCGCTGCCGGTCCATGCGGACGTCGACCAGGCCCCGGACGTCGTTCGGTGCGAGGTCGGGCCGCATGCTGGCGATCACGTAGTGGGCATACTCCGGCGTCTGGAGCAGTCCCTGGACGAGGGCGGGCTCGTAGTTGCGGAGCAGAGCAGCGCGCGGTTCCAACTTCAGGAAGCCCTCGAACTGCATGGGCCCCAGGAGCCCGGCGTGGCGACGCCACAGGGCGGGTCGCCGACGTCGACCGGCTGGGGTTACGTCTACGCTCAGCAGGTTCAAGATGTCCTGCCGGGCCTCCGGTTCCGCGCGGTAGCAGTCGAGCAGGGCCTCGACCAGTTCGTGCGCGACACGGCGCCGCTTGCCGCCCTCGATCCGGCTGAGCGCGGGGGCGTCCGTCTTGACCCCGCGGTCGCTCAGCATCTGGGTCACCGTGACAAGGGTCAAGCGCTCGCGCTCGCGCAGCTCCTCCAGGCGTCGTCCCACTTCGCTGAGGGGCAGCGACCACGGAGCCTTGTTCGCATCGGGCATGCGGACAGTCTGGCGGGTCGCGGCGACCCCTACAACCAAAACAATCAAGCAATTTGTTTGCTCATGTTGCTAAGAGGGCCGCCGGAAGAGCATCCTACGAGGGTCACGGCGCGTACGGACTCTGTCGCCCCTCGTGGCATATGCCGCTGGTCGGACCGCGAGGAAAGCCGCCACAAGCGCTAACGCCGACTCATCCCACCATTGATGACACCCCGCTTCTCATCCTCAGTACGCAGAACTGACCGGATCCCCGGAGGGGGCAGCAGTGCCGAAGGAGACGCTCTTCCGTCGGTTGGCCGAAGGGAAGGAATGGACGACGGTCGAGACGTTCAGCATCCACTTCACAGAAGCTGCTCGACAGCTGGCCGCTTCCACCGGGGAACAGCATCTGGCCCATGTCACCGTGTCGCGGCGGAGTTTCGATCGCTGGATGGCCGGCGAGCTCGGCAGGTATCCGCGGAGGGACACCCGGCGCATCCTGGAGTTCCTCTTCGGGTGCCCGGCGTCCAGGCTCTTCCGTCCGCCGAACGACGGCCTCCGACCAGATGCAGCTCCTCCAGGTTCGGGAGACCACGGCAGCGCGGAGTGCGGCGGCGAGATGGAGCCCGTAGCCTTACGCACTGCCGCCGTCGACCCCGAACTCGTTCCGCATTGGGGCGGTCTGCTGCAACTCTTGGGCGCCTCGCACAACATCTTCGGACCGGACCGGATCCATGGATCAGTGACCCGTGAGATGGCCGTCATCCGCGATCACCGGCTCCGTTCCGACGGCTCCGTCCGGGCGGGGCTGCTCAGCGTGGAGGCTCGGTGGGCGGAGTTCGCCAGTTGGACGGCGGAGAACCTTGGCCTTGAGGATGCTGCTTCCTACTGGCTCGGCCACTCCCTCGAACTCGCGCATGAAGCCGACGACACCGTGATGGAGTCCTACGCACTGATGCGCCAGGCGCAGCGGGCGGTTGAACGCCGACACGTACGGGAGGCGCGTGCTCTCGCCGACGCCGCATGGGCGGTGACGGGCGCGAGCGACCGGGACCGAGCGCTGTGCGCGGTCCGGCAGGCCCAGGGATACGCGCTGGCGGGAGACAGCCGGGCGTGCCAGGCCGCGATTCAGCTCGCCTACGAACTTGTCGCGCAGGCGGACGAGGTCGACGCAGACGATGACCCTCGCACCATCGGACACCACTGCGGGCAGGCCTACATTCAGGCCCACGAAGCGCACTGCCAGCTGCTGTTGAGGCAGCCGCGGAAGGCATCTGAACTGTTGCAGAGGGTGCTCGCCTCCTGGCCGTCGGAATACCGCCAGGACGAGCAGCTCGCGCGGGCCTGGCTGGCCCTCTCCTATGCCGCCGACGGCCACTGGGCCGACGCTGCCGTGGAAGGGACCAGGGCCCTCTCCCTGGCCACGACGGGCGGATCCGCACGCGTCCGGCGTTCACTGCGTGCTCTCGACCGTCAGTTTGCGACAAACACCGGCCTGCCTCCGGAAGTTTCGGCGTTCCGCTCCGCCTTCGCCTTTACGGCCCGGAGAATGTGATCATGGACGCTCTTACTACCGCCACGATGACCGACGAGGCCGAACGCGCTGCCACGATAGCCGTGCTGCCGATCGGCAGCTTCGAGCAGCACGGTGCGCACCTCCCGCTGACTACGGACACCCTCGTGGCCAGCGGTGTCGCCAAAGCCCTCGCCGAGGCGTACCCGCTTCTTCTCCTGCCTCCTATCACCATTGCCTGCTCGCATGAGCACGCGGGCTGGGCTGGCACTGTCAGTATCCGCTCCGCGACTCTGACGGCGATCATCACTGACATCGCGCAGTCCCTCCGCAGCTCGGGTATCGACCAGCTGGTCCTGGTCAACGGGCACGGCGGGAACTACGTGTTGTCGAATGTCGTGCAGGAGGCGAACACCGACGGACCGCGGATGGCCCTGTTCCCCGGCCGCGCGGATTGGGCGCGCGCCCGGCAAGCCGCCGGTCTGGAGAGCAGCGCGCACGACGATATGCACGCCGGTGAGATCGAGACATCGCTGCTGCTCCATCTGTGCCCCGGCCAAGTCCGCGAGGCGTACAAATCCGCTGACCACGTCGCCGACCGTCCGCATCTTCTGATCCACGGGGTTCGCCCCTATACCGCGTCCGGGGTGATCGGCCAGCCCTCGTTGGCAACCCCGGAGAAAGGGGAGACCGTCCTGGCCAGCCTCACCGCGAGTTTCACCGACACCCTCCGAGCCCTCCAAAACGTACCGCTGGCTTCCTCAGAAGCCGGACTCCACTGACGCTCTGTGCAGCCTGCCGAAGGAAGATGTCCCGTGCCCAGCACCACCCTTTTCGCTTTTCTCGCCAAGGAAAACGGATGGGGCACGTACAAGAAATTCAGCATCCACTTCGGTGAGGCAGCACAGGAGGCCGCAGCGGAGTACGAGGACCCAACGCTCGCGCGGGCCTACATATCTCAACGGACCTACGGCCGGTGGATGACAGGCGATCTCAAGGGAACGCCACGCCGTGAGGCGTCCGTAGTGCTCGCCTACATGTTCAACACCCCGGTCGAACGGCTCTTCCGGCTGATCAGGACGCCGGCTCTCCAGCCTGCGCACCAAACAGCCCAGTACGCCGCCCTGACTGCGCCCCTGCCGGGGTTCGATCGGCCCTCGGAGATTATCGCCCAAGCCCAGTCGCTGGTCCGGGCTAACGTCGATGCCTCACTGCTGTCGATGGTCGCGACGTCTCTCCAGAGCGTCGTCGACCGGTACGAGATGCTCGGGCCTCATCATCTGGCGGGCGAGGCCCGGCTCCTGCGTACGATGCTGCACACCATGCTCGGCGGTCAACAGCCCCCCAAAGTACGCAGCGAACTCTTCAGGTTGGCTGGCCGTACCGCCGGCCTGCTGGGCTACATGGCCGTCAACGCAGGGGCTTCGCCCGACGTCGCGGAGGCGTACTGCGGGGAAGCCGAAGACTTGGCACGCGAGATCGGAGACACGCACCTGGAAATGTGGGTCGCCGGCACCCGGTCCCTCAGCCTGTACTACCAACAGCAATACATCGAGGCCGATAGAGCCGCACTCGCCGGCATCGAGCGCGCCCCCTGTGATGCTCACGCGATCCGCCTGCTGATCAACGGAAGGGCCCGCGCCCTGGCACGTCTCGGCGACCGCCCCGGCGCCGAACGCGCCATCGGACAGGCGATGGACCTCACCGCCCGGCAGCTCGCACAGCCGGACGGTCTCACCGCATGCATCTCCTTCGAGCCCTACTCCGCTGCCCGGACGCTGGCCAACGCCATCACTGCCCGCCTCTCGCTCGGCGACGTTGCTGAGGTCCTATCGCTCTCCGAGGAGATCAATGGCCTGGTTGTGCAGTCGGGCTCCGAGTGGAGCCGGGCCCTCGTCGGACTCGATGTCGCCACGGCACTTTTGCAGGCACGCTCCCCCGAGGTGGAACACGCGATGGACCTGGGGTGCACCGCGCTGCAGGCCGGCGCCGCCATCCCCATCCGGTCTGTGTGGCAACGCGCATGGGAGCTGCACGACTGCGCCAGCCCCTGGCACAACGAGGCAGCCGTCAGGGAGTATGCGGAACAGTTACGGACCTGGCAGTCGCACCCGCCGACGGCGTTCGGCTCAAGTCCGGGAACCGTACAGTGACGGATAGGGAGACATGTGGTGCCGGAGCTGGCTGTCGATCAGCGGGTCTTCCCGGCTGCCCCGCCCGCGGATCTGACCAACGCCCGTGTGATCACGGAACATGACTGGAGGGCCTTCTCCTCCGTCGGCCGCATGACTGATCACTGGGCCCGCCCTGGGTGGGACCTCGGGCGTCGTTCCTACTACTGGATGCTGACCTTCCCCCAGTCCCCGCGCCTACTTGGCCGAGTGCGGCACTGCCGGTCGGCGCTGGAGCACCTTGGGATGGACCCGGTACCCGACGATGGTCTGCACATCACCGTCGCCCGGATCGGAGGCGCCGATGAGGTGACACCAGCCGACCTCCGCCGCCTGGTCCGCCTCGTCAGTGCGATGCCGCTCAGCGCCTTCCAAGTGTTCGCCCACCCGCTGGCAGGGTCGCGCGGAGCGATCCGTTTCTCGCTCGCCCCTTGGACACCGCTCATACGCCTGCACGCCGCGCTCACCACGGGTGCCCGCAGTACTCCGGTCCCCGGCGGCAAGCCGACAGCCAGCTACCGACCTCACCTCGGCCTCGCCTACAACAACATCGACCGGCCGGCCGCACCCGTGATCGACGCGGTCGAACCCCTGCGCTCACTGCCCCCCGTTCCCCTCGATGTGACCCACGTGGCCTTGGTGGAGCTGCGCCGCGAAGGACCGACGTATCAGTGGAATACGCTGCGCTCGGTACCTCTGGGCACAAAATAGTTTCCGGAAGGGGCATGTCCGGAGTTGAATGCGCTTCTCCTGGCTGGACAGGAGCTGCCGCTGGTCTCGGACCCGCTCCGCTCCTGCACGCGCGGTTGCTGTCACCGGACGATCGGCCGCTTGCCGGGGTCGGCTCGTCTGCCGCGACGGACCCGCCCCAAGCGGGATTCGCGTCCGAGCCGCCGCTCGTGGCCCAGGTCTGGGGCGACGAGCGGCGTGGCCTCGGCTGCTGCGCCCGCCTGTCATCCGGCATCGCCTGATGGGTTCTCACCTCCGACCAGAAAAAGGGCTCTCTGTGGAGGGCTGACCCGGTGCGGATAGCTGGCGCGGCTGCGAGAGCACTGCCCACCGAGTTGGCTCATGCACGAGTTCCCCGAGCGAAGTGCGGCTGTGCCGCATCCGGGATATTGGCGCGCATCTGGGCGTAGACCTCGTCGAGGAGGCCGAGCTCCGTGTCCGTCAACGCGGCCCCGAGGCAGCGGAAGCTCTCGGACACCTGCACCTCGTTGCGGAAGCCGACAACGACAGCGCAATGGTCAGCTCGCTGAAGGCATGACCGCAGGGCCAACCGGGGCAGCGTGCCAGGGGCATCACCGAAATACTCGCGCAGTAGCTGGAGCCCGGAGTCGATCGCTTCCACGATTCGCGGCGTGAACGCTGTTCTCGTCGTGCGCCGGCCATAACGATCGAGCCGGGCCTCGGTGCGGGGGACGGTCTTCCCTGTGAGGAAGCCGTGTGCGAGCGGCGCAGCAAGGATCACCCCCGTTCCCCTGCGTGCGGTGAACGTGAACAGGTCCTCACCGTCGATGGAAATCGCCGGGGTGAGAGCGTTGAAGCGGGTCCAGATGACGTCTGGCCTGATCAGGTGGAACAAGTGCAAGAATCGCTCGGACTGGGCAGCGCGCTCCGCGGGTGAGGCCCCATAGCTCGCATAGGGGCCCCGCATGCCGATCGCTTTGGTCAACCCCAGCTGGCGCAGCGTGCGCATCTGCTCGATTGCCGTGTCCAGATATCGGTCATCAGGCCCGAAGTCGAACGAGTCGAGGATGTATACGTCAAGCTCTTCGATGTAGAGGTTTTCGAGGGTCTGCTGGAACTGGTGGTGGATGTGACGGTCGGCGTATGGGTGGGGAGCCGAGCCCCGTAACCTGCCGACCTTGCTGCTGACCTGGAGCGTTGCAGCCGGTTGTTCCCTCAGTAGTTGACCGACCACGCGTTCGGAGTGCCCCTGCCCGTAGGCGTCGGCGGTGTCCACGAGCGTGGCACCGTGCTCCACTGCACGCCGAAGCCCGTGGAGGTAGCGCTCGTCGTTCGGCAGTTGGCCGTTGAGCTCGGGCGTTTGTTCGTCGGCGGATGCACCGATCGCGCCGCAGTTCACCCCCAGGGGGTGGACGTAGAGACCCCGGCCGAGGTGACGAGGCGCCAGGTCGGGCACGGCCATCAGCAATCACCGCCGGACAGGACGAAGATCGCTACGACCACCTTGCCGTCGCCGACTCTTCTCACTGTCCAATCGGTCGCGAGGACCGTCACGAGAAACATCCCGCGCCCTCCTTCGCGCACGCTGTCGGGGGCCGTCGGCGGGCTGAGGGGGCCGGCCGGGATGGCAGTGATGTCCTGGCCGAGATCAGCGACCTCGACGCTCGCACCGTGTTCATAGAGCCCAAGGGCGAGCGACACCGGGCCAGCAGTGTGCTGGAGGGCATTGCCGACGAGTTCGTCGGCTACGAGGACCGCGTCATCGACCTCTTCCGGACCGCCCCGGCCAACCAATGCGTTGCGCACCTTCTTGCGGGCGACGCTCTGGGGTGTGGTCTGGCCAGCGAGGTCGACTTCCAGTCGGCCGACCAGCTCTCCGAGTCGTCGGTCATGGATCTCGGCAGTTGTCGGGGACACCCTCAGCTCCTCGCGCTTGAGACGCCGTACGGCGCGGACCGGAACGGCCCAAGCCCAACGGTGGCGTACGACGGGTGGCACCGGTACGCCAGAACGCTGCCACTTCTCTGCCACTTCTCCCGGATTCCCCCATGCGCGAGACCGGAGAATCCGGATATTCCGCCAACATTTTCTGAAATCGGTTGCCGAGGCACATCCGAATGGCGACGCTCGCCGCTCAGCGCGCACCACGCATCACGATGGCCGTGCGGCAGCACCTGACCAGGGCGAAGCTCTGTCGTCGCGCAATTCGCGGCGATGTCCCTCTTCTCGATCCGACGCGTGTAGGGGGCGGCCCCCTCGCCATACGGTGCGAGGTCACACGCCGCCTGCCTTGCGGTTGAGGTTCTCATTTGTCAAGCCACTTCGGGGAAGTGGCTTCGAAGTGGCTCAGGAATGGCCACGCCACCCATCAGCTGGCCACTCCCTGAGGGGTAGTTTGTCCACATCATGCCGTTTGTTACACCGGAAGCTGCCCCGCGGGACATCACAGCCGACTCGGCGCCGTTAAAAGTGGCAAAGAAGTGGCACAGAAGTGGCGTCGTTTCGGCGTACCGCTGCCACGGAAAAGCAGCAAGGCTATGTGTCAGCGCAACAGTCTTTCTCCAGCCGCGTTGGCTGATGGGTGTCCAAGCGGCACGTCCGAGAAGTATGGGTTTACCCAACTGCGTCAGCATCGCCAGTCATGTCCAACACGAGTCACAACGCCGAAGGCACCTGATGCACAGCGTCCTATGCCTCTCTCGTCAGCCCGTCGGCGGGCAAACGCTTCGATCGACAGACCGCACCCACGTTTCACCGAACCGGGCCAGGGGCGCTACTCCTTGGCCTCTCCCCTGTCGCTCTCATGCTTCTGCCGCCCTGTTCCCGCCTGAAGACGAATTGAACGACGCTCCCCCCTACCCCCCGTCAGCGGCCACAACATCACGGCCTGGAAGGAGTCATGACCATGGCGTTGATGCCCCGTCACGGGTGGTTTCCCTGGTTGGACGGCGAGGTGGCCCGGCTCTCCGGCGACGTCGTGGAGACCGCGGTCGCAGTGGGGTTGTACGCGCTGGACGGTCTGCGGGACGCCGGGGTCCCCGTCGGCCCGGTGCGGCTGTGCAGCCCGCATGGCACGCTGCAGATCTACGTTCCGCTGGGGACCCGATATCGCTGGTGTGCGGCGCATTTCGTGTGCCACGGCGGACGGAGTTGTCCTGTTTCCGGAGCTCCGTCGAACTGGGTCGGCTCCTCCTGCCATCCGGTGTTCCTCCAACCGCATTCGAATGCGCCGGAAACCACGGACCCTGACGCGCTCTACACGCACCTGTACGCCGTGCGGAGCCGGATGCGAGCGGGGGAGCATCCGGCCGTCGGCAGGCCGGCGTCGGCCGAACATCGAACCGGGCGGCATACCGAGGCCCCGCCTCGCCACGACCGGTGGTCTGCGGACACGGCGTCCCTCCGCCCGCCGCACCTGCAGACCATCTTCTAGCCCCTTCCCACCCGTGGCAGGGCAGGCATGCCGTCGCCTGCTGGCCGCGGTGAGGAGGGTGAGGCGCCAGGGGACGCGCCTCGCGGCCGTCGTGACGGGCCAGCCAGGTCCCTCCCGTTCACGACGGCCGCTTCACCGCTAGTCCGTTCCACCGCCAGCAGGAGAAACAGCATATGTCCGACAATGCGATCACCGTCGCCGCGTTCACCCTCGGCGAGCAGGCCTGCAGCGACCCAGACCGGCGGCTGCCGCTCTACCGGTGCCTGCAGAAGGTCAACCCGCACCTGCTGTTCGGGTACCGCATGCACGGTATCGACGCGCGTCATTACAGGGTGCGATACGAGATGGAGCGCAAACTGGGGATGCGCAGTTGGCTCGCCGATGGCGGAACCGCCGTCTTCGCCGACATGGATGTCTTCGCCCCGCAGGGCGAAGGGAAATCCGTTGCTGATGCGTTCGGGCCGCCCCCCACGGCGGTGGTCCTCCAGCTGGGCGACGCCGGTCCGGCCTCGACCCCGGTTTTCGCGGTCGCCGGCCTTCTCTCCCACGCATCCGGTCGGCGCAGCGTCCAAGCCAGTCACCTGGCGGCGTACCACCACCAAATGGTCACGCTCCCGAGCTCGCTGGATTCTCCGGGTTCCGGTGCTTCGGTCGGCGCGCTCATGGTGGGCGGCCTGCGCATCGAACGGCTCCCTCTGCGCGGCGCTCACGTGCCGTCCTCACCGACCGCGGTACAGGTCGTCGGCACCATGCCTCCGGTGCTGGATGTCGCGAACCTGCAAAAACAGCTCGGGGCGGAGGCCGGGGCCGTACTCGGGAGCG
The DNA here is from genome assembly GCF_042800135.1 of Streptomyces sp. NPDC057654. NCBI lineage: Bacteria > Bacillati > Actinomycetota > Actinomycetes > Kitasatosporales > Streptomycetaceae > Streptomyces > Streptomyces sp. NPDC057654. The sequence goes on from NZ_JBHVHQ010000019.1 coordinate 15,984, forward strand.
GGCCTTCGGGCGCCGCGACCTGGTTTTGCAGCAGCCCCGAACTGCTGTCCGCCTGGGGTGATACCGAGATCGTCGATACCGAGGGTGCCTGTCCCGAGCCGCTGCTCGTGGCGCGGTTGCACCGTGACACCTTGTCATCGCGCCTCCTGCGTCTCGCCGGCCGGGCCGCCTGATGTCCGAAAGCGCGCCGCGCGTTGTCGCCGTCCCCGGCGAATCGGCGAGGCCGTCTCCTGCCGGATGCCCCGGTGTGGCCGTCGGCGGTCCCCCGGGCGCGGATCCGCCGACGGCCGTCCGGTCGTCCCGGCGGGGCGGTGTGCGGGGGTCCAGCGGTGATGTTTCGGGTTCAGCTGGTACTGCTGCTGGGGCTCTGCGTCGGAGTGCTGATCCGCAGGGGCCTGCTGAAGGCCCTGCACGCCGCGGGGTGCATCCTGCTCGGCTTCTTGCTGGCCGGCACTTCGCTGGCACCGGGGCTCACCAGCCTTGTGCGGTCGCTGATCGCGGTGGTCGCCTCGGTCCGCTTCTAGACCGGCCGCCGGGGCGAGGGGACGCCCGGTCCGTACGGCACCCCCCGATGCCTACGGCACGGGCCCTCGCCCCGGCGGCCTCCCGCTCCCGCTTTCGTTGTCCTGTTCCTGTTGCTGCTCTGAGGTGCCGATGACCACCCCTCGTCCGGCTGCGCCCGGCCATTCCCGTCGCCGTCCGGGACCTCCGGGCGGCTTGGCCCGCATTGTGGTGACCGTGGTGGCGTTGGTCCTGACCGGCAGCGTTGCGCTACTGCTCGCCCTGGACTTCGCCTCGCCACGAATACTGAAACTGGCGCAGTGGGGTGTCGCGGCTGCCGCTGTCCTGGTGCTGCTGGGGTTAGCCGGTGCGGCCGAGGCGCGGGCGGCCCGCGAACATCGGCGCTGGCAGGAGGAGCGCTGGCGCTCGGCGCACTGGGGCGAGGAGGTCGAGGCGCTGCGGGACGAGGTGCGCCGGGTGGCCGAGAAGTTGGTGCCCTGGGTGCTGGAGCGGCTGGATGACCGGGCGTCGGCGGAGACGATCTTGGTGCAGCTGGGTGAGCCGGGGGCGTTGCCCAAGGACCCGGTGGTGCGCGAGGTAGCCGAGACCGTGGTGCGGGTGCTGCATCAGGAGCGGCGCCGGTACAACGCCGCGGTGCAGGTGCAGCAGGAGTGCGCCGCCCGAGGCCAGGCGGCCGTCACCGACCTGCTCGCCGAGGTCTTCGCGCGCAAACAGCCGTACTGGGCCAAGCCCGACAGTTCCGGCAGCGAGGAGATGGTCTCCGCCGATGCGGTGCGCACCGACTTCTTCGCGATCGAGGCGCGGCTGTCGGCCATGCAGTTGCTCTCACAGCGGCAGCTTGCCCTGTGCGGCGCGCGCCGGATCGGTCGGCCGTGGCAGCAGCCGGTGGAGCTGGACCGGCTGGTACGGACGGCCATGGGCGCCACCGAGGGTCATCAGCGCGTCGTGCGCAGCTCCCAGTTGCCGGTGGCGGTGGTGAGTCCGGTGGTGAACACCGTGATCCACGTGCTGTCGGAGGTCATCGCCAACGCGGTGCGCTACAGCCCGCCGACCACCCAGGTGCACGTCAGCGCCGAGGACGTGCCGGCGGGGCTGATGGTCCACGTCGACGACAGCGGCCTGACGATGACGCAGGAGACGCTGGCGCTGGCGCGCCGTACGGTTGATCTGCACGAGCCGCTGGACTGGAGTGCGCTGTCGGGGAACCGGCTGGGGCTGGCGGCCGCGCGGCTGTCGGCGGCGCGCTACGGCTTGTCGATCGCGTTCGGTGTGTCGCCCGCCCTGGGTACGCGCGTGGCGGTCTTCATCCCCCGCCTGTACCTCACCCGCCCGCCCGGTCAGGTGCCCGCGGCGCCGGTGTCCCTGACCCGGCGGCATGCCGGCTCCCCGCTCGCCATCGCGCCCGCTGCCCGGAAAGACGGCCCGCTGTCCCTTCCCGCCGCGCCCAAGGAACCGCTGCGGACCGGGCCTTCGGGGCTGCCCATGCGTCCGCGCAGAACGCGAGCCCTCGATCACCAGCCTCGGGAGAGTTCTCCCGAGGCGGCCGTGCAGCGTTCCGCCGAGGAGACCGGGCGCCGTCTGTCCGGGTTCCGTCAGGCCGCCCGTGGCCTGCCGTCTGCCCCCACCCCTCCCCCTTCCTCTTCTGATGTTTCGGAGACCCGTGATGAGCAACCGTGACCTGTCATGGCTGATGGATCAGCTGCGCGATGAGACGGCGGGCGTGCTGCACGTGCTCCTGCTCGCCGAGGACGGCCTCCGGAGCGCCAAGGACCAGACCCTGGGCGTGGACAGCGCTGACAAGATGGCGGCCATCTGCTCCGGGATGGCCAACCTCGGCGCCGGTGCTGGCGACGAGCTGGACGGGGGCGCGCTCCGGTCGGTGGTCGTGGATCTGGAACGGAAACAGTTGGTGATCATGGCCGCCGGCAGGGGGAGCGTCCTGGGTGTGCTGGCCGAAGCCGACGCGGATCTCGCGCTGGTCGCGACGGCCATGGTGCAGATGATCGAGCGCCTGGCGGATCACCTGGGTGTCGCCCCTCGGGCAGCGCAGTCGCCCGCGTCATGACGGCGCAGGACGTCCCGGATCCCTGGTTCGTCACGCTGGGCGGACGCACCCGGGGCGAGCACGACCTGGACATGGCGTCCCTCATCGTCACCGAGCGCACCGAGGTGGCCGGGCTCGGCCTGGAAGAGGCCCGTGTCATCGGCATGTGCACGACGCCGCTGTCGGTGATGGAGATCGCCTCCTACCTCGGGCTGCCGCTCGGCTTCGTGTCGGTCCTGCTCTCCACTCTGATCGACCAGGGCAGGATCACCGTCCGCCGCTCCCAGTTTCCCACCGCCCCTACGACGAAGGGCAGTTCGCAGAGCCGGCCGATGCCGGAGCAGCAGCTGCTGGAAAGGGTCCTCGTTGGTCTCCGCAAGCTGTGAGAGCCCACGCCCGCCGCTGCTCCACACGGCCGATACGGGGCTGAAGATAGTGATCACCGGTGGCTTCGGCGTCGGGAAGACGACGATGGTCCGAGCGGTCAGTGAGATCGAGCCGCTCAGCACCGAGGCGGAGATGACCGAGGCCAGTGTCGGTGTGGACGACCTGGCCAGAACGCCGGAGAAGACCGCAACGACGGTCGCCTTCGACTTCGGCCGCATCACCCTCGACGCCGAGCTGGTGCTCTATCTGTTCGGCGCGCCCGGCCAGAAGCGGTTCCAGTCCCTGTGGGAGCGCATGTCCCGCGGGGCGCTGGGCGCGGTCGTGCTCGTCGATACCCGTCAGCTCGACGACTCGTTTCCCTTCCTGGGCATGCTGGAAAACAAAGGGGTGCCGTTCGTCGTGGCCCATAACGTCTTCGGCGACGAGGACCGGCACCACGAACTCCAGGACATCCGTCACGCGCTGGGTCTGGACGGCCAGGTGCCCGTGATGCGCTGCAACGCGCGTTGCCGTGACTCCGTCGTCCAGGTACTGGTCCATCTGGTCATGTACCTGATGGGCCAGGTCCTCGACGGGCAGGGAGGCGGGCAGTGAGCGAGACCTCCTCTCCCTCGGCCGTCGCGCTCGTCGAGATCCCGGACACCCACCGCGACGCGGTGCTGCTGGGCGATACCGCCTACCGCAGCGACCCCGCTGCGGTCTTCCGTAGCCTGCGCCACCGGCATGGGCCGGTCGCCCCGGTCCTGCTCGACGGCGGCGTCCCGGTCTGGCTGGTGCTCGGCCACCGCGAGATCCAGCACATCACCAGCGACAGCACCGTCTTCGCCCGCCGTTCGGACCGGTGGCGCCTCGCCCCCCATCTGCCGCCCGAGTGGCCGCTGTGGCCGATGGTCGGCGGCGGGGTGGCCGGCGACTCCCTCCTGTATACCGAGGGCGAGGCGCACCAGCGACGAGCGAGCGCGATGAGCGCTGCCCTGCGCGGTGTCGACCACATCGAATTCCGGGCCCGCTGCGGGGATTTCGGCGAGCATCTGGTCAACACGTTCGCCGCGGCGGGCGAGGCCGAGCTGATGTCCGCGTACGCGCTGCCGTTGCCGGCCATGGCCACGGGCTGGGCCCTGGGCGTCGACCCGGAGGACATCCCCGAGCTGGTCGAGGCGTTCCTCGTCATGCTCGCCGGCGGCCCGGACGCCGCCGCCGGTCAGCAGCGGGGCCGCACGGTCATCACCGACCTGGTGCAGCGGGTCCGCGTCCGCCCCGGCGCGAACGTCGCCTCCCGCCTGGCCGCCGACCCGGCCGCGCTGAGCGACAGCCAGCTCGTCGAGGACCTGCTGGTGGCCATCATCGCGGCCCACCAGACAACGGCCTACTGGATGGGCAACGCCGCCCGGCTGATGCTGACTGCTACGCCGTTCACCGACACGTTCTCGCGCGGGCGCCTGCCGGTGGGCACCGCCCTGCACGAGGTGCTGTGGGACGACACGCCCACCCAGGTCTTCGCCGGCCGCTGGACCACGTGCTCCGTCCCCCTCGGCGACTACCTCATCCCGGAAGGCGACCTGGTCCTGCTGGGCCTGGCCGCGGCCAACACCGACCCGCACATCCGCCCCGACCCGGCCGCCGGCGTGTGCGGAAACCGGTCCTACCTGTCCTACTCGCACGGCCCGCACGGCTGCCCGATGCCGGCCCGCGACCTCGCCGAGACCATCGCCACCACCGGCATCGAGATTCTCCTCGACCGGCTGCCCGACCTGCACCTGGCCTGCAAGCCCGACCAGCTGCGCTGGCAGCCCATGGTGTGGATGCGCGGTCTGGCCGCCTTGCCCGTGCAGTTCACGCCCACCTCACCCGCCACTCGTATCCCGGGAGGATCCCTGTGGACCTGACCTCATCCCACGAAACCGCCCCGCCCAGCGGCGTCCCGTCGCTGGACCGACCCGTCCTCCACCTCGATCCGGGCGACGACCTGCACCGTGACGCGGCGATCATGCGCGCGGCAGGGCCCGTCGTCGCCGTCGAGCTGCCGGGCGGCATACGGGCCTGGGCCGTCACCCACAACTACACCGCCCGCCAGGTCCTGCGCGATAGCGCCACGTTCCGCAAGGAGTCCTCGTACTGGAGGGCGCTGCAGGACGGCGAGGTGCCGGCGGACTGGCCGCTGATGGCGCTGGCCGCGCCCGCCGGCCGCAGCATGATCACCGTTGACGGCGCGGACCATGCCGCCCTGCGCGGCCCGCTGGCCACCGTCTTCACGGAAAAGCGGATCCGCGCCCTGCGGCCGGAGATCGAAGCGCTCACCAGCCGCTACCTCGACCAGCTCGCCGACACCGCCGCCGCCTCAGAAGGGGTGGCCGACTTCCGCGAGATCCTCGCCTGGCCGCTGCCGATGACCGTCATCGGCCACATGCTGGGCGTGCCCGACCAGGCCCACGGCGAACTCAGGGCCCTCTACGACGTGTTCTTCGACGACACCCAGGACCCCACGTCCGCGGTGGCCGGCATCCAGCACTTCATCGCCCGCCTGGTCGAGGAGAAACGGCGCGAGCACGGCCCCGGCCTCATCAGCGATCTGCTCCGCCTGCCCGAAGGGCAAGGGTTCACCACCGAGGAACTCGTCGCCACGGTGCAGGTCCTCATCGCCGCCGGCCACGAGACGACCGTCCACCTCCTGGTCAACGGCGTCCTGGCCCTGACCTCCCACCCCGGCCAACTCGCCCTCCTCCAGCAGAGCAAGGTCACCTGGGAACGCGCCGTCGAGGAGATCCTGCGTTTCGAGCCGCCCACCGCGAACTTCCTCTTCCGGTTCGCCGTCGAGGACACCAGCGTTGAGGGTGTCCGGATCCGCAAGGGCGATCCGGTCCTGGTCTCCTACATCGCCATGGGCCGTGACCCGCGCCGCTTCGGCCCGCAGGCCGGCGAGTTCGTCATCGAGCGCCTTGGCAGCCACACCAGCTTCGGTCACGGCCCGCACGTGTGCATCGGCGCCCCGCTGGCCCGCCTCGAAGGGCGCATCGTCCTCCAGCAGCTCTTCGAACGCTGGCCCCGCCTCACGGTGGCAGCGGACGCCCCCCGCTCCCCCTCCGTCCTCATGAATTCCCGCACCCACCTGAACCTGCGGCTGTGGGGTGATGCGGCGTAACCCCGGACCTTTTCTCGCCGCGCTGACGCGGGACAGCGCAATTCCCGGAACGATTTCCGCGACACGACCCGGCCGCCGACAGTGAGGCGGAGCCGCCATTTCGCCATGCCCTCAGTCGGACATCCACTAAAGAGAAACCCCGACTTGCCTCCGCCAGGAAGCTGCGGTATCAATTTGCAGCGGGCCGATTTCGCGGACAATCACTCCGAAGCGACCCCGCCTCCCCAAGCCCCCATTTCACCTCCGGAGAGAATCCCCTTCTTCGCTGACGACCACAGCGAAGACCCGGCTCCCAGTCCAGCGCCGACGGCGGCGCTGGACTGACGGCACGGGGCGTGTGGCGCGTACGGGGGTCGCGCCCACACCCGGCCTGAACGCATCTCACCAGCAGAGTCACGCGGCCAGGCCCACCAGACTCCCTCTCTTGTTTCCCGCATGGCAGGAGAGGGCCCCGCCCCGCAGGAAGGTGATCGCCGGAATTCTTCCGGCGGGGCGGCCGCAAAAACCTCCCCACGCTCTCCTGCCGCAAGAGAGCGCGGGGAGGGCACGGAGAGAACTCCACGACTCCGAACTGAAACACGGCAGACGCCGCACTAGGCCAGCACGCAATGGCGAATAACTCTTTCCGCTTTCCGCACGCCGGCGGCCGCACAGAACCCTTCCCTATCCGAAAGGCGCGGCAGCGAAAAGCATTCCCTTTCCGGTCTCGCACAGCAAAATGCTGCCGCCTGTACCGCCCGCCCCCATCCCGCGAGCCACAACGGACCGACCATGACCGTGACCAGCACCCGCCCCGGGTCCAGCACCGCCCCTGCCGCCGACGCCCCGAAAGCGACGGCCGCCCGATACCTGTGGCGCAGCGGCGACTTCACCGCCCTCGCGACCGGGCAAGCCGCCAGCGTCGCCGGCAGTGCGGTGAGCGCGGTGGCGATACCGCTCACCGCGGTCACGGTGCTCGACGCATCGGTCGGGCAGACGGCCTTGCTGGCAGCCTGCCAGCAGTTGCCGCCCCTGGTGGTCAGCCTGCCCGCCGGAGCGCTGATCGACCGGATGCGCCGGCGTCCGGTCATGATCGGCAGTGATCTGGTGAGCGCCGCGGCGACAGCCTCCATCCCGGCGGCGGCCGCCGTCGACTGGCTCACTATGTGGTGGCTGTACACGGCGGCCTTGGTGGTCGGCACGATGCGCGTCACCAGCAGGGCGGCCACTCTCGCCTACCTGGCCACACTGCTGGAGCCGTCCCGGCTGATGGACGGCACGAGCCAGATGGTCCGGGCCGCCGGCGTCGCCCAGCTCGGCGGGTCCACGCTGGCCGGCGTGCTCATCGGCGTCTTCGGCGCGGCCCGCACGATCCTGCTGGACGCCGCCTCCTATCTGGTCAGCGCCGCGTGCACGGCCCGCATCCGCACGCCGGAGCCGCCGCCCGCCCCACGCGTGCCCGGCAGCACGGTGCGGCGGGAGGTGTGCGCAGGGCTCCGGTATGTCCGGCGGGATCCGATCGGGTGGCCGGTGCTCAGCACCAACGCGATCACCTGCGGAGTCGTCGCGGGCCAGCAGGCGGTCCTGGCCCTCTACCTGATCCGCGGCCTGGGCTGGGACGGCACGACGGTCGGCCTGATCCTGGCCGCCAGCGGCGCCGGCGGCGTGCTCGGCGCGGTCCTCGCCCCCGGCTGCGAGCGACGGTTCGGACCGGCCCGCACCATGATCGCCGCGCTCCTGATCGCCCCCCTCAGCCAGGTCCCCCTGATCCTGAGCGGGCCCGGCCTCGCCGGGCAGATCACCATCGCCCTCGCGCTCGCCACCGAATCGGCCGCGGCCGCGGTCGGCGGCCTGACCCAGCAGACCGTACGGATGGCCGTCTGCGCGCCCGCGATGCACGGCCGGATGCACACCGTCGGCCAGCTGCTGTGCGCGGGGCCCGCGCCGGTGGCGGCGCTCCTGGCCGGGGCCGTCGCCACCACTCTCGGCCTGCGGGCCACGCTGATCCTGTGCGCGGTCCTCCTCCTCGCACCGCCGGTGCGGCTGGCCGCCTCGCCCCTGCGCCGCCTGCATCGCCTCCCCGAGCCGGCCCGGCACGGCCACGACGGCGATCACGGCCCGTCTCCGGCATCTGCCCGCGGGCGACGCCCGGCTCTGACCGCGCGGGGGGCCGAGCAGCGATGATCCGCGCCGTGTTCGAGTGGGGAGTGGTGCCCGCAGGGTGCCTGGCGGCGTGCCTGTCGGCGCGCCGGAACCACAAGGCCGTCACGAAGCCCCCGCGCAGCGGACCGACGACGTTCGTGCGCGAATTCTTCCTGGGCTGCGCCCTGTTCCCGCTGGCCTGCCTCGCGCTGATTTCGCTGCTCCTGCTGGAGGCGCGGCTGGCGGGCGGCGTCACCCGCAGGCCGGCTGTTCCAGCGCAGGCGCGGACCAGCCCCGTCCCCGACCCCCTCGCGTCCCACGAGCGGGGCGGGCCGCCCGTCCTGTGTGCCAGGGACGGGTTCCGCGCTCCGCCTCCCGTTCGCCCTCCGTCCTGACGAATTCCCGCGCTGTCTGAACCTGCGGCTGGCCGCCCCTTCACCCACCGCCCCTTCGATCACGGGAGCCTGAGATGTCCCAACTCGCCCAACCCGCCGACCCCTCGGTGATGGTCTTGCCGCCCCCGGCGCGCTCCGGTGCTGTCCGGGCGTCCAGGAGGGAGCCCACCGCAGCGCATGACCGGATCGAGGATTACGCGCTCATCGGCGATATGCGGACCACCGCCCTGATCAGCCGGGGTGGCAGCGCCGACTGGCTGTGCCTGCCCCGGTTCGACACCCCCGCCGTCTTCGCGGGACTGCTGGGCACCGAGGAGCACGGCTTCTGGCGCATCGGCCCCGACCACGCGCCCAGAACCCCGCCGCCGCCGGCCGACCGACGCCGCTACAGAGGGGACTCGCTCGTCCTGGAATCCGAGTGGGACACCCCCCACGGCACGGTCCGGGTGATCGATTTCATGCCGCCCGACGGCGATGCCCCGCGGCTCATCCGGATCGTGGAAGGCGTCAGCGGACGGGTGCCGATGCGCTCGACGCTGCGCCCACGCTTCGACTACGGCCTCACCACGCCGGTGGTGCACCCGGCCCCCACCGGCCGTACGCTGATCTGCTCCGGGGCGGACTCGCTCTGGCTGGACGCGGCCGCCGAACCCCGCACCGAAGACGCCACCGTTGTCACGGACTTCACCCTCGGGCCGGGTGAGGAGGTCGCCTTCGCCCTCAGCTGGGCCCGCTCCCACCACGCACCTCCGGAGCGGCCGGATGCGCAGGCCGCGCGGGAGGCCACCGAGGCGTTCTGGAGGCGATGGGCCCGGCAGTGCATCTACGACGGCCCGGACCGGGAGGCCGTCGTCCGCTCACTGATCACCCTTAAGGCGCTGACCTACGACCTGACCGGCGCCAGCGTCGCGGCGCCCACCACTTCGCTGCCCGAGACCATCGGCGGCTCCCGCAACTGGGACTACCGCTACACCTGGCTGCGGGATTCGGCGCTCACGGCCGCCGCCCTGCTGCGCGCCGGCTACCACAGCGATGCCCGCGCCTGGCAGGAGTGGCTAGTACGCACGGCGGACGGCGCCCCCGAGGACCTGCAGATCATGTACGGCGTCGAGGGCGAGCGGGAGCTCGGCGAGGCCGTGCTGCCGTGGCTGCCCGGGTACGAGGACTCGGGGCCGGTGCGGATCGGCAACGGCGCGGCCGGCCAGCTCCAGCTGGACGTCTACGGCGAGGTCGCCGACGTCCTCCACCTCGCCCGTCAGCTCGGCACGGACGCGGTCGAAGGCGCCCGCGACCTCCAGGTGAAGCTGGTCCGATACCTGGAGAACCACTGGATGGAGCCGGACGAGGGCATCTGGGAGGTCCGCGGTGAGCGCCGGCACTTCGTGCACTCGAAGGTGATGGCCTGGGTGGCGGTCGACCGGACCATCAAGCTCATCGAATCGGGTGATGCGGACGGCCCGCTGGCCAAGTGGCGCGAGCTGCGCGAGGCCATCCACCACGAGGTGTGCGAGAAGGGGTTCGACCAGGAGCGGAACACCTTCACGCAGTCGTACGGGTCGACGGAGCTGGACGCGTCCTTGCTGCTCATCCCGCAGACGGGGTTCCTGCCGCCGGACGACAAGCGGGTCATCGGGACCATCGAGGCGATCCAGCGGGAGCTGTCCACCCAGGACGGCTTCGTGCTGCGCTACCCGACGAGCGGCGACGACGCGGGCGTGGACGGGCTGGAAGGTGACGAAGGGGCGTTCCTGATCTGTTCGTTCTGGCTCGTCGACGCCCTTGCGATGATCGGCCGTCTCGACGAGGCGCGCACGCTGTTCGGCAAGCTGCTCTCGCTCCGCAACGACCTCGGGCTGCTCGCCGAGGAGTGGGACCCCCGCCTCCAGCGCCAAGTGGGTAACTTCCCGCAGGCGTTCAGCCATAGCGGGCTGGTCACCAGTGCCACCATCCTCGCGTCCTTGGGCGGCGGACGCCCGTATGCGGCTGTGGGATCCCAGATCCCGTGTCCTTTTCCCACCAGTGATGTCCACCGCGTGGCCAAGAGGCCACGGGGACGGGAATCCGCAGGTGAATCGCCTCTGCCCGAGCCAGAAGCGGTGCCGCGGCGGGGGACGTGGACACGTTCACGGGACGACGACCAGTGGACATCGGGTGGGACGAGCACGAAACCTGCTGGTCAGAGCAAGGCCAGTGGACAGCCCGACGCGGAACCTACAGCGGTGCCGTTCCCCCGCGTCGTCAGCCAGCGGCAACCGTCCGGGGCCGCGACGGAGGCCGCGAGCAATGTCCCGGCCCCGGACAGCACCGCTGGGCGGGACTTGTGACCCCGCATGTTCCCCTGCTGGTTCCGGTGCTCTCGGGGAGCATCGCCTGGCTGGCGCCCGTCCTGCGCGCCGTCCTCACGCCCCGCGTGGCCAGCACCCTGATACCCGCCGAGTCGTACGCCACCTTTCACGACGGCCCCGCCCCGACCCCGTCCCACCAGCGTCACGGCCCGGATAGCTCCGCGGACCCGCCCGTCCCGGACCCCGTGCTCGCGACGGAGGAACAACGGTGACCGCTCCACGACGGGTCAGGGCACCGCCCCGGCCGCACGACGCCCAGATCACTCCCGCTCACGTAAGGAAGTTCCTTGACCCTGCAACTCCTGACTCCCGTTCCGCGGACTCCGGATTCGGCCGAGGTGCCCCTCGCCCTGACCCTGGTGGCCATCCCGGCGGTACCCCCCGCGCTCGCCCCCGGTATCGAGGAAGGCGACCGCTACGACGAGGCCCGCCAGATCACGCTCGACGCCAGCGGCGTACCGCTGGCCACCTACCGTTCCGCCCACACCACCGTCATCTCGTTCACCGGTGGCTCCATGGGACCGGTGGAGCGGGAAGACCCCATCAGCACGGTCGGGGCCTGGTGGTAGACGTCCTCACGGTGCAGGCCGGGCGTCCGCGCCCGGTCTGCGTCGTCACCACGCAAGGAGATCTCACCGCTGACCGCGTCATCCTGCACCTGGCTGACCGGGAGGTGCCCGTCATCCGGTTCGACCTCGCCGACTTTCCCGATCGTCTCCGTCTGAACGCCGTCTTCGACGGGGCTCGGTGGGCCGGCACGCTCGGCGCCCTCGGACATGCTGTAGAGCTGACGGAGATCGGCTCGGTGTTCTGGTGGCACCCTGAACCCGTCCGCGCCGCGCACACCCTGCCCGCGGCCGCGGCCGAGTGGGTCAGTCGCGAGTCGACCGCGGGCCTGGCCGGGGTGCTGGCGTCCCTGGACTGCCTGCACGTCAACCATCCCGCCGCCACCAGCGCCGCCCAGAACAAGCCGGACACCCTGGCAACAGCAGCACGCTGCGGCCTGTCGGTGCCCCCGACCTGGGTCGGCAACACGCCGGCCGAAGCCCGGGGCTTCGAGGCCGCCGCCCCGGACGGGGTGGTGTGCAAGTCGCTGGTCTCCCCCCACGTCGACCACGGCGACGGCCACCACACCATCCTCTACACCCGCCCGCTCACCGCGGACCAGCTCGGGCCCTCACTGGCCCTGATGGCCCACCAGCTGCAGCACACCATCCGCAAGGAGACCGAGGTCCGCCTCATAGCCGTCGGAGAGCACCTCTTCGCCGGCCGCATCAGCGGAGCGAAAGGCGACTTCCGCGCCAACTACGGCTCGCTCACATACGACCACATCGACGTCCCCGACCCGGTCCGCGCGGGGGTGCATGCCCTCCTGGACCACTACGACCTCGTCTACGCCGCGCTCGATCTGCTGATCGACGCCGAGGGCCGCTGGTGGTTCGTCGATCTCAATCCGGCCGGCATGTACGGCTGGATCGAACAGCACCTGGACCTGTCGATCTCCGGCGCCCTCGCCGATCTGCTCCAGCGACCCGCCCTCTCAGCCCGTCCACGCCATCAGCCCGCCGCCTCCCCGCAGACGGCACCGCACCCGAGGAAATGATGTTCGCCGCAACACTGACATCCGCTGAGAAGCGCGCCCTTGAACCGTACGCCCGCGGGGACACCCCTCAGGAGACAGCCCGCAAGCTGGGCTGCCGTCCCACGACGATCGACAAACACCTGAGCACCGTCGTGACCAAATTCTCCGTGCCCACCCGGGCGGCAGCGCTGCACGCCGCCTACTGCACCGGGCAGCTCACTCCGCCCGAACCTCCCTCAGACGTCTCGTTCACCGACGAGCAGCGGGAACGGCTGCTGCGCGTGGCGCGCGGCGAGGCAAAGGCGCCGCCCGTCGCCGACCTGCTGGAACTGACGCGCGCCCGTACCCTCGGTCACCTCATCGCGATCGGGCATGCGCTCGGCGAACTCCACGACCCGCAGGCTCCGGTCCGGGGTGCCGCATGACGCCCCCGTTGCGCAACCGTCGTGCAACTGCCCGCGCCTACCGTGACGTCGCTGGCCTGGCCGCCGTGGCCGCCGGAGCCTCCGCCTACGGAAGTTGCCTGATGCTCGTCCGCCTGTTCGGCGCCGACCCGGGAACCTGGGCTGCGGGCGAGGACCTGCTGGGAGTCGCTTGCACCGTGGGCGGCGGGCTCTGGCTCATCGTGCTGATCGCTCTCCGGGCCGGGAAGGCTGCCGGCCGCCGGCACCTGCTGCTGGCCCTGGCCGTCGGGGCGCTCACCACCGTGGACCTGGCCGACCGGACGGGACTCACCGCACGGACCAGCTCCGTCATCCCGTGGAATCTCGCGACGACCATCCTGCTCGTGTGGCTCGTACGCGAGGTCGTGCACCGGCACGGGATCACCCTGCCCGTGCCCCGCCTCCGCGCAGGCCGGGCACGGTCCGGCCGCGGATTCCTGCACGCCTGCGCGGTGAGCGTCTCGGCCGTAGCCCTGTACGTCGTGACCGGTTTCGTGATGCTCCTGCTGCTGATCTACGCATCCGGACCCGTCCTGCACGACGACCAGTTGAGCGTCATGGGCCTGGACTCCCCGCTGCTCCAGATCACCAAGATGCTGTGGAGTTCGGTCACCGAGGAGCTGGTGCTCACCGGAGCCGTCGTGCTC